>JAKLJW010000006.1 GCA_023150935.1 Candidatus Binatia bacterium
CGACGGCGCCGCGCCCGCCGGTTCCACGGACGCCCTCGCCGGCGCGCTCGCGCGCTCCGCCGGCGCGGCGCGCGAGCTGGAGCGCCGCCTCAACGGCCTGGCAGAGCAGGCGCGACTCATGTTCGATGCCATGGACTTCCGCTTCCTTTTCGATTCTGGCCGGCATCTGCTCTCGATCGGGTATCAGGTCGCCGACGGCTGTCTCGATCCGAGCTGTTATGACCTGCTCGCCTCGGAAGCGCGGCTGGCCAGCTTTGTGGCCATCGCCAAGGGGGACGTGCCGGCCCGGCACTGGTTCCGCCTCGGGCGCGCGCTGACGCCGGTCGACCGCGGCTCGGCGCTGATCTCCTGGTCGGGCTCGATGTTCGAGTATCTGATGCCCTCACTCGTGATGCGCGCGCCGGCGCGCAGCCTCCTTGAACAGACGGGCCGCCTCGTCGTCCGCCGGCAGATCGGCTACGGCGCCACGCTCGGCGTGCCGTGGGGGATTTCGGAGTCGGCCTACAATGCGCGCGATCTGGCACTTACGTATCAGTACTCGAACTTCGGGGTTCCCGGCCTCGGCCTCAAGCGCGGACTCAGCGCGGACGCCGTCGTTGCGCCATACGCGACGGCACTCGCGGCGATGGTGGACCCGGAGGCGGCCACACGCAACTTTGCCCGCCTCGCCCACAGCGGGGGTCGTGGGGACTTCGGCTACTACGAGGCGTTGGACTACACGCCGGCGCGGCTACCCGAAGGCGAGCCGGTGGCCATTGTGCGCGCCTACATGGCCCACCATCAGGGCATGACGTTGGTCGCCCTCGACAACACACTTCACGACGGCGCGATGCGCACACGGTTTCACGCCGAACCCATCGTCCAGGCGACGGAGCTCTTGCTGCACGAACGCTGCCCACGCGATGTTGCGGTCGCCCGCCCGCGCGCCGAAGAGGTGGTTGCCGCCGTCAACCTTCGCGCCATCGTGCCCCCGACGCCGCGCCAGTACGACACCCCGCATGACCCGGTGCCACGCACGCACATCCTCTCCAATGGCCGCTACGCCGTGATGCTTACTGCAGCCGGTTCCGGTTACAGCCGTTGGCGCGATCTGGCGGTGACACGCTGGCGGGAGGATGTCACGTGCGACGCCTGGGGTACGTACGTCTTTCTACGCGACGTTCAGAGTGGGGATGTGTGGTCGGCGGCCTACCAACCGTGCGGCGTCGAGCCGGACAGTTATCACGTGGAGTTCGCCGAAGACCGGGTCGAGATCGGCCGCCGCGACGGGACGATAGCGACGACGCTCGCCGTGGCGGTCTCTCCCGAAGCCGACGCCGAGGTCCGCCGCGTGTCGCTTTCGAACCTCGGCAGCCGCCCGCGCGACATCGAGCTTACCTCCTACGCCGAGATCGTTTTGGCGCCGCCGGCGGCCGACGCCGCCCATCCGGCGTTTGCGAAGCTCTTCGTGCAAACGGAATTCGTCCCCACCGTCGGCGCGCTCCTCGCGACGCGCCGCCGGCGGTCGCCGGACGAGCCCGAAGTCTGGGCGGCGCACCTGGCCGTCGTCGAGGGCGCCGGCGTCGGCACCCTACAGTTCGAGACCGACCGGGCCCGGTTTCTGGGACGCGGCCGCGAGGTTCGCACGGCGGTCGCCCTCCTCGACGGGCAGCCGCTCTCCAATACGGCGGGTGTCGTGCTCGATCCCGTCTTCAGTCTGCGCCAACGCGTCCGGATTCCCCCGGGCGCAACCGTGCGTGTGGCCTTCTGGACCCTGGTTGCACAGTCACGCGGCGAGGCGCTCGACCTGGCCGACAAACACCTCGATGCCGCCGCCTTCGATCGGGCTGCCACCCTGACGTGGACCCAGGCGCAGGTTCAGCTTCATCATCTCGGTGTCGGCCCCGAAGAAGCCCACCTGTTCCAGTCGCTTGCCAACCACGTCCTTTACGCCAACCCGGCGCTCCGCCCGTCATCGGCAGTCCTCGCGCGCAGCGAAAGCGGTCCATCGACGCTCTGGGCACACGGCATCTCCGGCGACCTCCCGATCGTCCTGGTGCGCATCGACGAGGTCGACGATCTCGCTATCGTCCGGCAGCTTCTCCGGGCCCACGAGTACTGGCGGCTGAAGCTGCTGGCCGTCGACCTCGTCGTTCTGAACGAACGGTCGACGTCGTACACCCAGGAGCTGCAAGGGGCACTCGACGCAGCCGTGCGAGCCAGCCAGTCGCGGCCGCGGTCCTACGGCGAGGGCGCGCGTGGCAGCGTCTTTGTCCTGCGCTCGGACCTGCTGTCAGGCGAGGCTTACAGCCTGCTCCGGACGGTGGCGCGCGCGGTCTTGCTCAGTCGTCGCGGCAGCCTCGCCGAACAGCTCGAACACCTGGAGGCCGCGGCGCTCGCCGCCCCCCCCGGGGCCGCGCTCCCTGATGCTCGACGCTCACTGGCACGGATTGCGTTTCCACCGGTGACGCGAGATGCCGGGCGCGTCGCGTCGTCCGGCCCGGCGCCCGCCAGTGGAGCGCCGCCGCTCGAGTTCTACAACGGCCTCGGCGGGTTTGCCGCCGGCGGGCAGGAGTATGTGGTCGTCCTCGGCGCGGGACAGTGGACGCCCGCCCCCTGGATTAACGTCGTCGCCAATCCGTCGTTCGGCTTCCAGGTGTCCGCCGAGGGCGCCGGCTACACGTGGGCCGCCAACAGCCGCGAGCACCAGTTGACGGCGTGGTCGAACGATCCCGTGAGCGACCGACCGGGCGAGGTTATCTACGTCCGCGACGACGACACCGGCGCGCTCTGGGGGCCCACCGCGCTGCCGATTCGCGTCGAAACCTCGCGCTACCTGTGCCGGCACGGCCATGGCTACAGCCGCTTCGAGCACAGCGCCCACGGGCTGGAGCTAGAGTTGGTGCAGTATGTTGCGATCGACGACCCGATCAAAATCTCGCGCCTGACGGTGCGTAACAACTCGGGTCGCGCGCGACGACTCTCGATCACGGCATACGTGGAGTGGGTGCTCGGCTCCTCACGCGGCACTACGGCGCCCCACGTGGTATCCGAAATCGATGCGGAGACCGGGGCCCTGCTCGCGCGCAACCCCTGGAGCAACGACTTCGGCCGGCGCGTCGCTTTCGCCGACCTCGCCGGCCAGCAGATCGCATGCACCGGTGACCGCACGGAGTTCATCGGTCGCCACGGCACGCTCGCACAGCCGGCAGCACTCGCCGACGGTGCGATGCTGTCGAACCGGGTCGGTGCCGGGCTGGACCCCTGCGGAGCGCTGCAGACCCGGGTGGATCTCCGCCCTGGTGCGGTCGCCGAGATCGTCGTGTTCCTCGGCGAGGCGGCAAGCCGAACTGACGCGCGGGCCCTGATTCGACGCTACCGCACCTCCGACCTTGACGAAGTGCTCGGGGCGGTGACGCGCCACTGGGACGACGTCCTCGGCACGGTGCAGGTGCGCACGCCGGATCGGTCGATGGACCTCCTGCTCAACCGCTGGCTGCTCTACCAGACCCTCGCCTGCCGCCTGTGGGCGCGTTCGGCCTTCTACCAGGCGAGCGGTGCGTACGGCTTCCGCGACCAACTCCAGGACGTCATGGCGCTTGTGCTCACGCAGCCGGCGCTGATGCGCGCACACCTCCTGCGCGCCGCGGCGCGGCAGTTCGCCGAAGGCGACGTCCAGCACTGGTGGCTGCCACCCTCGGGCCAGGGAGTTCGGACTCGGGTGTCCGACGACGCGATCTGGTTACCCTATGCCGTTACCCATTACATCGAGGTGACGGAAGACGCCGGCGTTCTGGACGAGGTGGTGCCTCTACTCGAGGGACCGACTCTGGGCGACGGCGAGGACGACGCGTACTTCTGCCCGCGCGGCGGCGACGAAACCGCAACCGTGTTCGAGCACTGTGCGCGCGCGCTTGACCGGAGTCTGGCGGTGGGGGCGCATGGGCTACCCCTGATTGGCACCGGAGACTGGAACGACGGCATGAACCGTGTCGGTCACGCCGGTCAGGGCGAGAGCGTCTG
Source organism: Candidatus Binatia bacterium (assembly GCA_023150935.1). Lineage (NCBI taxonomy): Bacteria > Candidatus Binatota > Binatia (SeqCode) > Binatia bacterium. The sequence goes on from JAKLJW010000006.1 coordinate 4,003, forward strand.
GCTCGGTTGGTTCCTGTGCGCGACGCTCACCGGTTTTGCGCCGATCGCCGAGCGTCGGGGCGAGGCAGTGCGGGCGACGGCCTGGCGGCGCCACGCGGCGGCCGTCGGTGCGGCACTGGAACACGGGGCATGGGATGGCGGCTGGTACCGCCGGGCCTACTTCGACGACGGCACGCCGCTCGGGTCGGCCACCAACGCCGAGTGCCGTATAGATTCGGTCGCGCAGTCGTGGGCGGTGCTTTCCGGAACGGGCGACCCGGAACGGGCGGCGCGGGCCATGGCCGCCGTGGACGAGCACCTTGTGCGGCGCGATGCGGGACTCGTCCTGCTCTTCGCGCCGCCGTTCGACCAGACCCCCCTCGATCCGGGGTACGTCAAGGGATATCCCCCCGGCATCCGCGAGAACGGCGGCCAGTATACCCACGCCGCCGCCTGGTCGGTGATCGCCTTTGCAATGCTCGGGGACGGCGACCGTGCCGGAGAGCTGTTTTCACTGGTCAACCCCATCAACCACGCCACCTCGCGCGTCGCGATGCACCGCTACAAGGTAGAACCGTACGTCGCCTGCGCCGACGTCTACGGCCAACCGCCACACATCGGGCGCGGCGGCTGGACGTGGTACACCGGCTCGGCCGGATGGCTGTACCGGGCCGGTCTGGAGGCGATCCTCGGGTTTCGCGTCCGCGGCACGACACTGCTCCTCGACCCCTGCATCCCGCACGCCTGGTCCGGCTTCGAGGTCGTGTATCGCTACAAGTCGGCTCGCTACGAGATCGTGGTCGAGAACCCTTTGGGTGTCAGCCGCGGCGTCGCTCGGGCCGAGCTAGACGGCGCGACGCTGCCCGGTCCCGGCGCGCGTATCCCCCTGGCGGACGATGGCGCCCGCCATCGCGTCCGCGTGGTCCTCGGCTGATCGCGATGGAGATCGGCCGGCGGCGATCGCCCCGGCGTTGTTTGGCAGCCGGCGTTCGGGCACACTCCCGCGCGATCGGGGGCCGATGTCGAATGGCGCAAGAATCCGTGGATGTCCTGATCGTCGGTGCCGGTGCCGCCGGGGCGGCCCTGGCGTGGAGCCTGGCCGACACGCGCATGAACATCCTCTGCCTGGAGCAGGGCGACTGGATGGACCCGGCGCGTTACCCGCCGACGGCGATGGATTGGGAGGCGCGCCACCTCGGCGATTTCGCGGTAAGCCCGAATGTTCGGCAACGGCCGGAAGACTATCCCGTCAACGACTCGGAATCGCCCATTCAGGCCGCGATGTTCAACGCCGTCGGCGGCAGCACCATTCTTTACGCCGCCCATTTCCCGCGCTTCCACCCCTCCGACTTCCGCGTGCGCACGCTCGATGGCGTTGCCGACGACTGGCCGATCGACTACGCCCGCCTGGAGCCGTACTACGACCTGAACGCCCGCATGATGGGCGTGGCCGGGCTGGCCGGCGACCCGGCGTATCCGCCGAAGGAATTGCCGTTGCCGCCGGTGGCGTTGGGTAAGTACGGCGAAATGCTTGCCCGCGGGTTCAATCGTCTGGGCTGGCACTGGTGGCCGTCGGACAGTGCGATTGCCACGCAGGATTACGAAGGCCGCGCCGCCTGCGTCCATGCGGGGACCTGCCTGTTCGGCTGTCCGCAGGGGGCCAAAGCGAGTACCGACATCACTTACTGGCCCGAGGCGGTGCGGCGCGGGGTGCGCGTGCGGACGCGCTGCCGGGTGCGCGAGATCGCGGTCGACGCCACCGGCATGGCCACCGGCGCGGTGTATTACGACGCCGATGGCAGCGAGCGCTATCAGCCCGCGCACGTCGTCGTGCTGGCGTGCAACGGCATCGGCACACCGCGCCTGCTGCTCAACTCGCGTTCGCAACAGTTCCCCGACGGGCTGGCCAACCGCAGCGGCCTGGTCGGCAAGAACCTGATGTTGCACCCGTACGCCATGGTGCTCGGCGTGTTCGACGAACCGATCGAGGGTTACAAGGGCCCGACCGGCTGCTGCATCATGAGTCAGGAGTTTTACGAGACGGACCGTGCCCGGGGTTTCGTGCGCGGTTATTCCCTGGAGATCACACGGGGGTTCGGACCGGTGATGACGGCCATGTGGGCCCTCAACAACGGGCGCCTGCCGTGGGGCGCCGAGCATCACCGCGCCTATGCCGGCCTGTTCGACCGCATGGCGGGCATGGTGGCGATTTGCGAGGACCTGCCCGAACCGACCAACCGCGTCACGCTCGATCCGACGCTGGTCGACGGCCACGGGATTCCGGCCCCGAAGGTCACCTATCGTCTCGGGGACAACACCCGGACGATGCTCGCTCACGCGGTGGCGCGGGCACAGGAGGTGCTGGCAGCAGCCGGGGCCAGGGACACCGTCGTCGAGGCGCCGCTGGCGCTGGCGGGCTGGCACCTCATGGGCACGGCGCGCATGGGCACCGATCCGCGCGCGTCGGTGGTCAACGAGTGGGGCCGCTGTCACGATGTGCGCAATCTGTTCATCGTCGACGGCAGCATCTTCGTCACCGCCGCGGGCGTGAATCCGACCAACACCATCCAGGCGCTGGCACTCCACATCGGCGACACGATGAAGAAGAACCTGGCGAACCTGTTCGACTGAGAACGGCCGGAGCAAGCGCACGCCATGACCGACCACGTCGCCGCCCCTGAATCCGTGAATTTGTGCCTGCTCGCAAGCGTGCTCGACGAGCTCATCCCGGCGCGGCCGGACGCGGATCTGCCCGCCGCCGGCCAGCTCGATCTGGCCGGAGCGGTGGAAGCCGCCCTGCGCACCGCCCCGATGCTGCACGCGATGGTCGTCGAGGGTCTGAAGGATCTCGACGACGCCGCGCGCCGCCGTTTCGGCCGCGGCTTTCCCGATCTAAACGGTGCGGACAAGGTCACGCTACTCGGCGAGCAGGGCTTTGTCCTGCCGCTGACCCTGCACGCGTACATTGCGTACTACCAGCACCCGCGCGTCGTGAGCGCGCTCGGCCTCGAACCACGTCCGCCGCACCCGAAGGGTTACGAGGTCGAGATCGGCGACCTCACGCTGCTCGATCCGGTGCGGGCGCGGCCGACGCTCTATCGCCGCTGTTAGGCGTGATGTGACAGACGAAGTAACAGATAAGGATTAGCCACGAAGGTCACGAAGACCACGAAGAACGGCACCCGGGCATGACTGCGGCATGCCTCCGGCGCCGACGCCAGCAGACTCCCGCTGCCCCGAGCAGCATGATCAGCCAGCCCGGTCCGGTGCCCTCCGCTGCGCCGACGTGGCACCCGCCGCTGCCGGGAGCGCGCGAGCCCGCGCCGCCGCCTGCCTCGAGCGGCTGACCACCGGACTGGATGACCTCTACGCTGCCGTCGGCGGCCGCCACGTCGATCCGTTGCCCGCGCACGTCCGAGCCGACGACCTGGGTGGCAAGCAGCGGGTAGGCCCCCGGGGGTAGCCCATCGGGGGTCGACACCGTACACGTGTACAGGGTGTGGGGGTTGCCGAAGAACTCGGCGTCGGAGCTCAGCAGGATCGCCCGCAACCAGCCCGTACCGACCGTGAACCCGCGGCCGATGCTGCCTGTTTCCGGGCCCCGGCGGCAGTCCCCGACCTGCAGGCGGGGATCGAACACCAGGTCGTTCTGGATGGCGAATAGCGGAGCGCCTGCCGTGGTGAGGGTCACCGTGATCGTGCCGGTACCCCCGGCAGGTCCCGTGGTCGACCCGACCTGCAGGCATGGTGTGCCGCCCGGGCAGTGCGGGGTCGGGGCCTTCGTGGGTGTCAGCGTGAAGGTGGGGGTGGGCGTCGGCGTTGGCCGCGGCGTGTGGTCCGCGGGACGGCACGGCCCGGCCATACGCCCGACGGCAATATCGCGGGGATAGTTCCAGCCGGGAATCCGTGCGGTGACGGTCAGCGTGCTCGTGTCAACCGCGAGCACCGATCCTCCAGCCTCCGGCGCGAACACGGCGTGGCCGTCCGGGGTCACCGCCAGTGCCGTGACGGCCACACCCAGATCGAGGCTGCCGATCTGCTTCGTAGACGTGTCGATGGCGTGCAGCCTGCCAATGCCGTTGTCGCTTGCAACATAGAGGCGGCCACCATCCGGTGCGAGGGCCAGCGCGTATGGCGTGGTACCGTGGGGGGGGATCTCGACGTGGGCAATCGAAGAAGCGGTTACCACATCGAGGATCGGAACCGCGCCGAAACCGTCCCTGAGCAGCACGTACGCGGTTCGGTCATCGGGAGCCAGCACCACGCCTGTCGCGATGGGTCGTTCCAGGTCTGGGAGGAACGGGATCGTCTCAACCACCGCGCCGCTGTTCACGTCGACGACGGCCACGCCGCCGCGAAGGCCCCATGGCAGTGGCGCGTAGAGGCGCCCCCCATCGCGGCTTGCGGCGACCTTCACGTTCGTCCAGTCCCAGAAGCTCTTGGCGCCGAGCGGAAACTGGATCGACTTAATGAGCGAGCGGGAGGCGAGGTCGACGATCGAGACGAAGTCCTCGCACGCATCGACCACGTACGCGACGCTGCCGTCCGCGCTGACGGTAAGACTCGTGGGACACGAACGGACCTGCACGGCGTCGACCGGCTCGTACGTGTCCCCGGATACCACCCAGAGCCGCTCGCCGTCCGTGACGTAGACGAAGCGCCCGTTCGGATCCACCGCCACGCCGCGGGGTGCCCCTCCGACGTCTATGGTAGCAACGACCGCCAGCCTCTCAGCATCGATGACGGTGACGTAATCCGCTCCACTGTTGGCGACATACGCACAAACGTCCCCAGCGACCGTCGGCGCGGCTGTCGACACCGCCAGGACCGGCGCGGCAGCGGCGATAAGGACCAAGAAGCAAGACCGCTTGAAGGCTTCCATGTGAGGCTCACTTTCGCCGGTTGTTTCAGGGTTCACTCACCGCACTCGCCACCGATACGGACGTACCCTTCCGTGGCCGCGCTTTCGAGAACTCGGCCTAGCCGGCCGGCCACGATGGGTTTGGCAATCGCGAGAGAGGATTTCTCGCCCGCGCTGCCAACGATCTCGAAGCGACACGTTACTAAGGTGCCATCGTGCAGCACGGTGCCACCGCTGTCGAAGACAATGACCCGGAGTCGCCCGTCGTGAACGAGGTTGGTGTGGGCGCCCCCGCGGTAATCTGACTCGCCGGGCACGCACGCCATAAGGGGATCGGCCGGGCTCAGCGATGACGCGTCGTAGAGCAGGTCGAATTGGACACCATGCACCGCTGCCTCTCCGCCGTACATCGCGATCGGGACTTCCACGACTCGCTCCGCGCACGTGGAAACGGAGTCGACCGCGAGCGTGACCAATGGAGCAGCGGGCCCCTCGGCCGTCGCCATCGCTGTGCAGGTGATGCACTGGCCCGGTGCCACATTGAGGCATGCTGAGACCTTTGCCTGGGCCCCTGTCCCTTCATATGCCCCGATGTCGTAGGCGCCACCGCCCGGCTCGGGTCGCCCGTGGGCGTCAGCATCGCAGCAACCCGCCCGACATACTGGCAGCGGCGCGAAGCTGCTCGGCGGCAGTCCCCAATTGGAGCCTGCGCTGCTCGTCGTAAGGTGTCGGCCATCCCCCTGGAAAGACGGCAGGCTCGTCTGCGTGCGGTCGTGCACGTCGAAGTCGTTGGCGGCCCCCACGGCAGCAATGATTTCGTCCACCGTTACCGTCCGGTCGCCGTTGAGATCCCCCTGATAACAAGCGGAGAGCGGTTGCAGGCCATTGGCGATGCCCGTCATGATCAAGATCTCGTCCACGGCCACCGAGAAGTCGTAATCGCAGTCACCTACTGCGTCGCACATGCCGAGGGTCTGATCGGAGCTGCAGTCGCGCGGCGTTCCCGCGCGGTCGAAGTAACGCACCCGCGGACCGGCATCCGCCCGCGCCACGACGTCGCGGGTCCAGCGGATTTCGCCGCCCGACCCGTCAGGTGGGTTTCCCGACCCCGTATACTTCTTGGAGTACACCCACATGATCGAGTTACTACCCGTGATGATCGTGTTGTGGATACGGAGGTTGAAGCCAAGTACCCGACTATCGTTCCCCCCAGCTTGGATCCGCGGGTTTGGGCTTGCGGTGTTCCGGATCGTGCTAGTCAGGACCGTCACCTCGCCGACCACGGTCGACGGCGCCGAGCCCGCTGGTGGGCCGACGGCTACCCCAGCATTGGTGTTGTTCGCGGCATAGACGTTTTCGAGCTGGGCCGACATGCTGACTTTGAAACCGTTCTGCCCGTTCCCCGTTGCCTCCGCGTCCAGGAAGCGGGCAACGGGCGCGCTCAACGGGGTCGGCGTCGGGGCCGGCGCTGCCTGAATGTCGTAGCCGTCGTCGCCGCCCACGGCACCGTTGCCGGTCGCAACGGTGCGGTCGAAGGTGAGGTTCGACACCCGGTTGTTTGCCGAGGGGACCACGAAGCCGTCCCGCGCGCACTGGATGGCTTGCGCCGCGCGAAACACAATGTCGGAGGTCGGTGCTGCCGACGTACCGCTGATCAGAAAGCCGTTGCCGGCGCTACCCTGAACCCTTCCGCCATCCACGAGGACGCCGCTGCAACCGCCGATCCTCATGCCCAACTGGTGGGCGCCTTCGACAATGACGTTCTTGATGACGATGTTGCTGGCGTTCCCACCAACCTTCAGGGTGTCATTGAAGAGCATGCTCCCGCTCGGCTGGAAGGTGAAGTTCTCGACCTCCAGGTTCCTTACTCCGCCCTGGATCACGAACCCGTCGGTATTGTGCTGCTGCGGAATGACGACGACCGGCCCGGGGTCTCCGCGAAAGATCGTGCAGGCGGCTTTGCAGCTTGAGTCGGAACCGGCGCCAAGACGAGTAACATCAAGACGGGCGCGATCGGAAGGACGATCTGACGATCACTCACAGGAACCTCCCGTGGTGCCCTTGCTGCCGCCCTGTGAGAACAATCCTGCCACGGACGGGACTTGTCAACGGCGTTCTCCTCGCCCGGGCGCCACATGAACCCAAGGTGCCGAACGCCATTGGCGTCCATCACCCGGCTTGCCAGACCCCTGCGGCCCCGAACCCACGGCCGGGTGCTCCAGCCGTCGTCAGGCAGGGTCCGGACATCCGACCCGGTGGCTCGCCATAGGTAAGCGCCTCATCGAGGACCTCGATGCGCTCGTCGCTCAACTCGGCGACGCCTGAACCCGCGGTAGAGACCGGACACGACTGGTATACGCGACGCCCCCCGATTGCCGTACCTGGGCTCTTCCGGTACCTGAACTCATCCACCCAGTTGCGGCGCCGGCCGCCGGAGAGGGCACACCATGGGTTACGAGCGCGTTTCACTCGACTTCGACGGCAAGGTTGCCGTCCTCAAGTTCAATCACCCCGAGGTTCTGAACGCCATTGGCGGGCAGATGCTCGACGATATGCTTGCGGCGTTGCGCGAGGTTGGCGCGAAGGGAACGGCAGTGCGTTGCTTGCTGTTGACGGGCGAGGGGCGCGCCTTCTGTTCCGGGGCCAACCTGACCGATCGCGCCATTCGCACCAGTGCCGCCGAGGTGCTGCGCACGCGCTACCATCCGATCTTCTGCATGCTGCGCGATCTCGACATGCCGATGGTGACCGCCGTCCACGGCGCCGCTGCCGGGGTGGGCATGAGCTTCGCCCTCATGGCCGACATGGTATGCGCCTCGAAGGACGCCTACTTCCTGCAAGCCTTCGCGAAGATCGGCCTGGTGCCGGACGGCGGCGCGACTTTCCTGCTGCCGCGGCTCATTGGCTGGGGCCGGGCCGTGGAATTGTCGATGCTCGCCGAGCGGCTGCCCGCCGATAAGGCTTACGAGTGGGGCCTCATCAATCGCCTTTACGACGATCGCGAGGCCTTGATGGCAGGCGCCATGGAGCTGGCGCGCCGCCTCGCCGACGGCCCGCGCGCGCTCGGCCTGATCAGGCGTTTGTACTGGAGCACATGGACCAATGCCTACGAGCAGCAGCTCGATCTCGAAGCGCGCATGCAAGACGCCGCCGGCAACACCCAGGACTTCCGCGAGGGCGTCATGGCGTTCTACGAAAAGCGGCCGGCGAAGTTCACGGGGGAATGAGGTTGGGGAGAGGTTTCTAAGCACGATGAATTCCGTCGATTTCCGCACCATGATGGACCTCGAGCCGCACGGGCCCGACACCTTCGTCGGCACCGGGCCTCAGTACCCCTGGGGCGGGCTGTACGGCGGTCAGATCGTCGCGCAGGCCCTGCGGGCGGCCTCGCTGACGATCGACACCGGCTTTCAGGTGCACTCGTTGCACGCCTACTTCATTCGTCGCGGCGACGCCACCGAACCGATTCGACTCGAAGTGGACCGCATTCGCAACGGCCGCAGCTTCCTCACCCGGCGCGTCGTGGCGCGGCAGTCGATCGGCGCTATCCTGAACATGTCCGCCTCGTTCCAGACGCCGGAAGCGGGGGCCGACGTGCAGACCGAGGCAATACCGCCGGTGGCAGGGCCGGCGGGACTGAGCGCGGACGCCTGGGGTTCCCTCGTGGAACGGCGCTTCCTGCCCGAGGACATCGGCCCGGGCCGGGTCGGCGCCTGGATGCGCCTGACGGAAGATCTCGGGGACGATCCGCTGCTCAACGCCTGCGGCATCGCCTACTTGTCGGACGACCTGCCCACGGATGCCGTCGTGGCCCGTCATCCGCTGCGACCGCCGCCGGGCTCGACCGAGCGGCGCTTCTGGAACGCCAGCCTCGATCACGCCATCTGGTTCCACTACCCGACACGGGCGGTCGACTGGCACCTGCACGATTTCGCCTGTCGCGGCCTTACCGGCACGCGCGGCCTGTCGATCGGTTCGATCTTCGATGCCGCCGGCCGGCACGTGGCGACGGTGTCGCAGGAAGTGGTCATTCGCGCCCGACGCGAGTGATTCGCTGCCCGCCGTTCGTTGTCCCCTATCGACCGCCTTGTTATAGACTCGCCCGATGGATTTCTCGCTGAGCGATCGCTGCAAGGAGTACCGGGAACGCCTCCTGGCGTTCATGGAATCGCACATCTACCCGAACGAATCCGTGTACGAGGAGCAACTGCTCGCCGGCGGCGACCCGCACGGGCATCCTCCGATTATGGAAGAGCTCAAGGCCGAAGCGAAGCGGCGCGGACTCTGGAACCTCTTCCATCCCCACAAGGAGTGGGGCCCCGGTCTGAAGAACGCCGAGTACGCCCCGCTCGCCGAAATCATGGGTCGCAGCCCGATCGCCTCGGAAACCTGCAACTGCTCGGCCCCCGACACCGGCAACATGGAAGTGCTGACGATGTTCGGCACTCCGGCACAGCAGCAGCAATGGCTCCGTCCGCTGCTCGACGGCGAGATCCGTTCCGCGTTCGGCATGACCGAACCCGGGGTGGCCAGCTCCGACGCCACCAATATCGCCATGCGCATCGAACGGCACGGCGACCACTACGTGCTCAACGGCCGCAAGTGGTGGACCTCGAACATCTACCATCCCAACTGCAAGATCATGATCACGATGGGGAAAACCGACCCGTCGGCCCCCACGCACCGGCAGCAAAGCATGGTGCTCGTACCGGTGGACACGCCCGGCGTGACCGTGCAGCGCAACCTGACGGTTTTCGGCTACGTCGACCAGGAAGGGCACGGCGAAGTCGTCTACGACAACGTCCGGGTCCCGGCCTCGAACCTCGTCGGCACCGAGGGTGACGGCTTTCTCATCAGTCAGGCACGCCTCGGGCCGGGCCGCATCCATCACTGCATGCGCACCATCGGGGCCGCGGAACGCGCCCTTGACCTCATGTGCCGGCGGGCGCTCAACCGTACGACCTTCGGCCGCCGCGTCGCCGAACGGGCGAACATCCAGGATTGGATCGCGGAAGCGCGCGTCGAGATCGAGATGATCCGGTTGCTGACCATGAAGACGGCGTGGCTGATGGACACCGCCGGCAACAAGGGCGCCCGGACGGAAGTGGCGGCGATCAAGGTGGCGGCCCCGAACGTCGCCCTGAAGATCATCGACCGGGCTATTCAGGTGCACGGCGGCGGCGGGGTGTGCCAGGACTTCCCGCTGGCGCGCATGTACGCCCACATTCGCACGCTGCGTCTCGCCGACGGGCCGGACGAAGTTCACAAGATGGTCATTGCCCGGCGCGAGTTGCGGCGGTTCGATCCGGAGTTCCGCACCGACGCGCCCAACGAATTGGCCTCGGGCAGCGGGAAAGGGTAAGGGCTGGGGCAAGGGCTGGGGAGCACAAATGGGACGCATCTTCGAAACCCGCAAGCACACGATGTTCGCGCGCTGGGACCGCATGGCGAAGGCGTTCACGCGCATCGGCAAGGAAATCGCCATCGCCGTCAAGACCGGCGGACCCGACCCGACTTCCAATCCGCGCCTGCGCCGCGTCATCCAGAACGCCCGCGCCGTCAACATGCCGAAGGACAAGGTCGAGTCGGCAATCAAGCGGGCGGCCGGGCGCGACGCGGCGGACTATGCGGAAATCCTTTACGAAGGTTACGCGTCACACGGCGTCGCCGTTCTGGTCGAGGCCGCCACCGACAATCCGACTCGGACAGTGGCAAGCCTGCGCAACATCTTCGGCAAGAACGGCGGCAACCTCGGCACCAGCGGCAGCGTCGGCTTCCTGTTCAAGCGCATGGGAGTCTTCCGCCTCGACCCGGCGGGCATCGATCAGGAGACGCTCGAGCTCGACCTGATCGATCACGGCCTCGAAGAGATGGGCGAGAGCACCGGCGAGAAAGGCGAGCCGCAACTGGTAATCCGCTGCGCCTTCAACGATTTCGGTCGCCTGCAAAAGGCGCTCGAGGACCGCGGCATCAAGCCGTTATCGTCGGAGTCGGAGTACATCCCGGTCACCCCGACCGAACTGGACGAGGAGAGCGCCAAGGACGTCCTCAAGCTGGTCGACGCCGTGGAACAGGACGACGACGTGCAGAAGGTGTTTCATAACCTGGTATAGCGGCGCCCCGACGCGCCACCGGCCCCACCAGCCTTTGGGCTGGCGGTCAATAGCTTCTACCGGGACGCCCGCGGGCAGGCGTCGCAGGGCGGCCACTCAGGCCGGCTCATCCACCCAGCGACCCACGAACGCCGCCGTGCGCGCGGCAACGTCCGCGTGCGCCGCTACGACCCCGCGTCCGCGCTCGCCCGCCTCCGCCGCTGCCGCCTCGTCGGCCACATACCTCGTCCACACGGCCGACAACTCCCCTGCGCTCTCGATGCGCACCGCTCCGCCGGCAGCGAGTAAAGCCTCGGCCCACAAGGCGACGTTGGCCGTGTGCGGGCCAAAGGCCACCGGCTTGCCGCACAGAGCCGGCTCGGCCACGTTGTGCCCCCCCACTGCCGCCACCGTGCCACCGACGAACACCGCGCGCGCCGCCGGCAACAGGCCCGGCAGCTCCCCGACCGTATCGAGCAACAACACCTGCACGTCCGCCGGCACCGCACCCATCACCGCCGTGCGCCGCGCGCGGCGCAGACCCGTCGCGGCCACCAACCGGTCCACTTCATCGAAGCGCTCGGGCCGCCGCGGCGCCACCACGAGCAGCAGCGCCGGATGCCTCGCCCACAGCGACGCACAGGCGTCGAGCACGAGTCGCTCCTCACCCGCGTGGGTGCTGGCAGCAATCAGAACCGGACGCGCGCCGAAATCGATCGCGGCCCGACCGACAGGCACCGCCCCCGCACTGGAACGGGCGAACTTCAGGTTGCCGATGACCTCGACCCGGTCGGCGGGTGCACCCAGGCTTACGATCCGGGCCGCATCGGCGGCCGACTGCATCGCGAAACCGTCGACCTGCGCGAACACCGCCTTGGTTAACCAGCGCACCCAGCCGTATCGCCGCGCCGCACGCTCGGAGATGCGACCGCTAACGATCACCCGAGGCACGCCTGCTCGACGCGCGGCGCGGATCAGTCCCGGCCAGATCTCCGTCTCCATGATAACCAGTGCCCGCGGGTGAAGTTGCCGCACGACCCGGTCGACAATACCGGCCGGATCGACCGGCAGCAGCATCGCGCCGGCGACCGGAAGACTGGTCCGTGCCACCTCACGGCCGGTGGCCGTAGTGGTCGATACCAACCGCGGCACGCCCGGATACCGCTGCCGGAGTTCGCGCAGCAGCGGCTCGGCTGCCAGCGCTTCGCCGACCGACGCCGCGTGAACCCAGATGGGACGGTCGAGGGCGCGCACCGACGCTGGCAAGCAACCCAGCCGCTCGCGCAATCCGCTACCGTGGCGGCTCAACGCCAGCACGGGCAACACGGGCAGAGCCAGCACGCCGAACAGGGCCGCCACGGTGTCGTAGACGGCGTAGCTAACCTTACCGGCGGCGTCCCCCGCGTCGCGTCGGCGCCATGCGCCGGACGGGTTCATGGTGCCGCCGCCCCGTCACCGTCGAACGCGTTGCCGACCCGCGCTTCGGCTTCGCGGGTGATGGCGTTAAGCCGCGCTTCCAGCTCCGCCCGCAACCCCTCGACCTCGTCGTCGGTCGCCTCGCGCGGCACGTGCAGCGGTTCGCCAACGACATAAACGACGCGGGCAAACGGCAAGGGCAGGATGAGGCGGTCCCAACTGCGCAGCCGGCGCCGGCGGGTCGCCGCAAAGCTCACCGGGTAGATCGGCGCCCCGGTAACCCGCGCGAGGTGGATCACGCCCGCCTTGGCAACGTACCGCGGGCCGCGTGGACCGTCAGGCACGACCGCCAGGTCGTAGCCATCGCGGTACGCCCGCACCAATTGCAGGAACCCGCGCGCACCGCCGCGCGACGCCGAGCCTCGTACCGAATGGATCCCCCATCTGGCCAGGGCCCGTGTGGCGATCTCCCCGTCCCGGCTCTGGCTGTTCATGATGCAGAGTTTTCCACCCCGATACGGGATCGGCATCATCACGAGCCGGTTATGCCAGAAGGCGATAATACTCTGTTCGCGGCTTTCCCAGCGCCGCAGCAGCGCCTCGGCGCGCAGCAGCTCCACCCGCACCGTGAGCTGCAGCAGGCGCAGGCCGCCGCTGATCGCACGCGGACCCAGCTCCATGAGCAGCCACAGGAAGAACCCTTCGCGCCACCACCGGCGCCGCCCCGTACTCCCACCCACCGTCGTTATCCGTCCTTCCCTACTCAGCGCGGGCTGCGCCCGCAACCCATTGCGGATTGCGGAATGCGGATTGCGGAACTCATGAATCCGTCGTCCGCATTCCGAAATCCGCATTCCGAAATTCTTCGCACCATGAGACGAACTCGCGAACGAGTAACACAGCACGGGCTGCCGCCCGCAACCCAAAGCGAACAACCAGCCCGTTCGCCCCGAGTAGGAGCCCTTCCCCTGGGCTCCGTATCAAGGGGCGCGCCCCTGCCGAGCCTGTCCCTCGATACGCGCCAGAAGAAGGCGCTACTCGGGACGAACGGGAAGGCACTGCCGCTCCATGCCCCGAAGATTTCTTCGCGTCGTGCGCGCACACTCGGAAATCGTAAATCAGTGCAGCAACTTGGCCTCGTCGGGCTTTTCGTCGCGGAACTGCAAGTCGTACAGCTTACGGTACTCCGCGTTGAGCGCCAGCAGCTCCTCGTGCGTCCCCTCCTCGACGATACGGCCGCGCACCAGCACAACGATGCGGTCGGCGCGGCGAACGGTCGATAGACGGTGCGCGATGACCAGCGTTGTCCGGTTCCGCATCAGGGCTTCCAAAGCCCCCTGCACCAGACGCTCGGACTCGTTATCGAGCGCCGAGGTCGCCTCGTCGAGGATCAAGATCGGAGCATCCTTGAGCAGTGCCCGCGCGATGGCCAGTCGCTGCCGCTGCCCCCCGGACAGTTTGACGCCGAGTTCACCGATCACCGTATCGTACCCTTGCGGCAACTCCGCGATGAACTCGTGCGCGTTGGCCGCTCGTGCCGCCGCAATCACCGCCTCCATGTCCTTACTCAACTCGCCATAGGCGATGTTGTTGCGCACGGTGTCGTTGAACAGGAAGGTGTGCTGCGTGACGATGGCAATCTGACTGCGCAGGCTGGTCAGCGTGTAGTCGCGGATGTCGACGCCGTCAATGCAGATGCGGCCCTCGCCGACATCGTAGAAACGCGGGATGAGGTCGGCGAGCGTGCTCTTGCCGCCCCCGCTCGCTCCGACCAGAGCCACGACTTTGCCGCGCGGAACCGCCATGGACACGTCGCGCAACACGAAATCGCGATCGTAACGGAAGCCGACGCCTTCCAGTCGGATGCCGTCGCGGATCCCCGCCAGCACGCGGGCGTCGGGCCGGTCCCCCACCTCGGGCTGCGTATCGAGCAGTTCCATCACCCGCTCCGCGGCCCCGAGCGCCTGCTGGATGGCGGTGTTCGTCCGCGCCAGGCCCTTGAAGGGCTCGTACAGCAGGAACAGCGCCGTAAGAAAGGCGAAGAAGCTACCCTGCGTGCGCCCGCCGCCGATGACACTGTGGCCCCCGTACCAGACAACCCCGGCAATGCCGAAGGCGGCCAGGATCTCCATCGTCGGATTCTGTACCGCTCGCATCATCGTGCTGCGCATGTACAGCCGGAACATGCGCTCGTTCTCCGCCGCGAAACGCTGGTCCTCGTACCGCTCCATGCCGAATGCCTTGACGACCCGATTGCCCTGGATGGTTTCCTGCAGCAGCACCGTCAGCGCCCCCATGGATACCTGCCCGCGATTGGCGAGGGTCCGCAGCTTCTTGCCCAGTCTGATCACCGGCAGGACCGACAGCGGAAACGCGAAGAACGCGATCAACGCCAGAAACCAGTCCTGGTAGAACGCCACGGCCACGAGGACGATCAACGAAGAGGCGTCCTTCAGCAGAGAGGCAACCGAATCGGTCAGCGCGGTACGCACCAGCGCCACGTCGTTGGTCACGCGCGACACGATCGTCCCGGTCGGCGTGCGGTTGAAGAACGACAGCGACAGGCGCTGGATATGATGGTTCACTTCGTTGCGGATATCGGCCACGATGCGCTGCCCGACGTATTCGGTCAGGTAGGTACTGCCGAAGGCGACGAAGCCGCGAAATACGAAGACGCCGATAATGATCAGCGGCAACACGGACAGGGCCGCGACGTTCTTGTTGGTGAATACATCGTCGAAGACGTGGCGCACAAGGAAGGGCATGACGCCGTTGGTGCCGCTGAACGCCAGCATACAGACGACGGCGAGGGCGAACTGCGGCCACCAGTAGGGGCGCAGATAGCGCAGCAGTCGACGGTAGAGGGTCGGTCGCGGCGTCATGCCATCACCGCCAGAGCCAGTCGTGCCGCGCGAACCGCCGCGCCCGGCTCGCCGAGCCGATTGCGCAGCTCGCGCAGCGCGGCTTCGACGTCGCTCCGCCTTCCCACCACGTCGCGCACCGCGGCGGCGAGGTTGTCGGCGGTCACCGCTCCCTGAATCAACTCCGGGAACACCCGGCGGCCGAGCACGATGTTGGGCATGCCGATGCAGTCCACACCGCGCACGAGCATCCGTCCCAGCGCGTACGTCACCGGGCCGACGCGATACATGATCGCCATCGGCCTGCCAAGCAAAGCCGTCTCCAGCGTCGCCGTCCCCGACGCCACCACGGCGGCGTCGGCGGCGTGAACGACATCGTAGGTGTCGTCCTCGGCGATCGGAATTGCCGGCCACTGCCGTCCGAACGCCGCCATCAGATCGTCGCGCGTCAACGTGTGCGCCAACGCCAGAATCGGCTGCCAACCCTCGGCGGCAAGGAGCTCGGCGGCGGCGACCGCCGGCCGTACGAGGGCGCGGACCTCTTTCTTCCGACTCCCCGGCAGCAGCGCCAGCACCGGCCGGACGGGGTCGAGCCCGTAGCGGGCCCGGGTTTCCTCCCGACTGCGGGTCGGGCGCACGATGTCCAGAAGCGGGTGCCCGACAAACTCGGCCACCGGTCCGTTAGCGTTGTACAGCGCCGGCTCGAACGGGAAGACCACGCCGAGTCGGTCGACCCGCTCGATGATCTTGCGTACACGGCCGCGACGCCATGCCCAGACCTGCGGGCCGATGTAATAGAAAATGGGAACCCCCAGCGCCCTGGCGCGGCGCGCAAGAAACAAATTGAACTCGGGGTAATCGATCAGCACGAGCAGCGCCGGCCGCTCGGCGGCAAGGAACTGCGAGAGGCGCCGGTACGCGGCGACCAGTCGTCCGAGCGTACCGAAGGTTTCCGTAAATCCCATGGTCGCCACGTGCGCGGTCTCGACAAGGATCTCCATCCCCGCTCCGCGCAGGCGGTCTCCCCCGACCCCGTATACCGCCAGCGTCGGGTCGGCGGCGCGCAAGGCCCTAACCAGCGCCGCACCGTGCACATCCCCGGAAGCCTCGCCGGCGACCAGCAGGACCTTGCGCCCAGGCACCGGCGGCGACGGGGCCGCGGTAACCGCCGGACTCGCCGGTGTCATGCAGTCTCCATGCGGCTGCGAATCAGATCGGCGACTTCGAGGGCCCGCAACGCCGTGCGGCCGTCGACGAGCGGCCGCTGTCGCGTGCGCACCGCCTCGACGAAGTGTGCAATCTCGTCGGCCAGCGCATCGCCGGAGTCGAGGTCTCGCTCCTCCACGGTAATCGTCGGCTCGCCGTCGACCGGCACCCGTCGGCAGACGCGGACATGTTTCTCTCCGTAGTCCACCGCGACGTACGTATCCGCCTGGAAGATGCGCAACTTGCGCTCGCGCTTCAACGCGACGCGGCTGGCGGTGATGTTGGCGATGCAACCGCCGGCGAAGCGCATCCGCACGTTGGCGATGTCGACCGCCTCCGAGAGCACCGGCACGCCCACCGCCTCGACCGCCTGCACGTCGCCGTGGACCAGGCTGAGGATCACGTCGAGATCGTGAATCATGAGGTCGAGAATCACGTCGACATCGGTACCTCTATCGACGAAAGGTGCCAGACGATGGCACTCGATGAAGCGCGGCCGGGTCACGATCTCGGCGAGGGCGCGGATCGCCGGGTTGAAACGCTCGAGGTGCCCCACCTGCAAGATGCGGCCGTGCCGCTCGGCAGCGGCAACAAGCGCCCGTCCGTCGGCGAGGTCCGCGGTCATGGGCTTCTCGACCAGGACGTCGATGTCGTGGGCCAGCAGGTCGTGTGCAATGGGGAAGTGGAACTGGGTCGGCACGGCAACACTTACGCAATCGACCTGACCGACGAGCGCCCGGTAATCCGTGTACGCAGCGGCATGCGTGCGATCGGCGATCTCCCGCGCCCGCTCCGCATCGGTATCGACGACACCGACCAGGGTTACACCGTCGAGCGCAGCGTACTTTTCGGCGTGGTAAGCACCGAGGTAGCCGACACCAACCACGCCGGCGCGCAGGGGTACGGTCACACCTGCCCCCCGGCTTCGACGCCGACGATCGCCAGTCCGCCGGCCTCCGCCAACGCCACCGCCTCGTCCCGGTCGAGGACCAGCGTCTTGCCAGCCTCGACCGCCAGCACCGCGACCCCGGCCCGGCTGCATTGCCGCACGGTCTCCGGCCCCACCGCCGGCACGTCGAAGCGCAGATCCTGCTGCGGCTTGCTCACCTTCACGACGACCGCTCCGGGTCGGGCGCCACGAGCGATCGTGGCATCGGTGCCCTCGATAGCCTCGACTGCCAACACCATACCCGACCTCACCACCACGCTCTGCCCGACATCCCACTGGCCCAGCGCCTTGGCGACTTCGATTCCGAGGCGGATGTCGTTCCACTGGGCGGGCTCGGGCACACGCGCCGTCAGCGGCCCGCAGGGCGCCAGCAGAGAGGCCAGAAACAGCGTCGACGAAACCACCGAGATGCCTTCCGCTTCGAGTTCTTCGGCGACACCTCGCAGCAGCACATCGTCGCCCCAGGTCGTCAAGCGCGCGAGGAACCGCTGCGCCCGCTCGTCCGGAACGAAGTGTTCGAGCAGCGCTTCCTTTCGGATGCCGCCAGCCATCACGGCGCGCCGCACCCCGGCGGCAACCAGAGCATCGATGATACGGCCGAGTTGCCCGACCCGGACCCAGGTGATCGCCGCTACCATGCCGGCGAGTTCGGGAGGGGTTTCGCCCTCGTGGGCGACGGCAACCACGCGCACGCCCGCCGCGCGTGCCGTCTCCGCAAAGATCAACGGAAACCTACCGTTGCCGGCAATCAACCCAACGGTCTCGGCCCCCCCCGAAGAAGCAGGCTGAGAGTCCACCGCCTGCACTAGCGACACACTCCCCGCTCGGACCCTTCCACGAACGCGACGAAGCGATCAACCTCCGGCGACGGCTTGACCTCGGCGCGGATCCGGGCAACCGCATCGACCACCTTGAGCTTCGACTGAAACATTAGCCGGTAGGCCCGCTTCAGCTCGCGCACCGCGGCCTCGTCGAACCCGCGGCGTTTGAGACCCAGCAGGTTGAGTCCGAGCAGTCGCGCCCGGTCGCCAGTCGCACTGCAGAAGGGCGGCACGTCCTGCGACACCATCGACCCGGCCCCGAGAATGGCCGACTCGCCGATATGCACAAACTGGTGAATGCCGGTCAGCGCCCCGACGATGACGAAGTCCTCGATGGTCACGTGCCCGCCGAGCTGCGCCCCGTTGGCGAGGATATTACGGTCGCCGAGCCGGCAGTCGTGCGCAACATGGGTGAAGTTCATCAGGAGGTTGTGGCTGCCGACCGCGGTGATCATTCCCCCGCCCGCCGTCCCGATATGCAGCGTCGCGAACTCGCGGACGGTGTTGTGGTCGCCGATGACGAGTTGCGCGTCCTCGCCGCGATACTTGAGGTCCTGCGGCACCGCCCCCACCGAGGCGTGGTGGAAGATGCGGTTGCCTGCACCGATCGTCGTCCGCCCCTCGATCACCGCGTGCGGGCCCACCACCGTCCCCCGTCCGATGCGCACGTGCGGGCCGACGATCGCGTACGGGCCGATCTCGACATCGGCGTCGATCTCCGCGCCGGCGGCGACGACCGCCGTCGGATGGATGCGCGTTTCACTCACGGATCGGCACTCCCGGACGCTCTCGGCAGACAGTTACTTCTTACGGCTACCGCTATTGTATTGCCGAATGATCTGGTCGGTGAGGTCGGCGTTCTTGGCCCCGTAAAGAACCGCACTGTTGCTCGCCTCGAGAATTACGGTGAAACCCTCCTTTTCGCCGTATTCCCGAATCACTTCCTGCAGCTCCTTGATGATGGCGCCGGTAAGTTCGCCGTCCTTGCGCTGCAGATCCGCCTGCGAATCCTTGTAGTTGCGTTCGAAGTCGCGCAGCTTGCGCCGGTACTCTTCCTCGGCGTTGTCGCGCTCCGCGTCCTTCATCACCAGGGCTTTCTTCTCGAGCTGATCCTTGAGACCGTCGATTTCGTCCTTCTGTTTCTTGAGCTTCGCCTGGAGTTTGTCGACGTCGACCTTGAACTCCTCCTTCGCCTTGCGCCCGGCGTCGGACTCGTTGAGCGCCCGCTGCAAGTCGACGTACCCGATCTTTTCCTCGGCGCGAACTGCCGCCACCGTAACCAACAACGCCGCCGCGCTCGCCACCAGTACCCTGAAACCATTCATTAAGTCGTGCCTCCTTGCACCGTTTGCACTCGTCACGGGGGGCCCCCGAACGAAAACATGACCGTCTGCGTGTCGTCCCCTACCTGCTTATTGATGGGGAACCCGATCTCGATGCGCAACGGCCCCACCGGCGACAGCCAGCGGACACCGCCGCCAACGGCCAGCCGCATCTCCGGGAAATCGATTCCCTGCGAAACCGTGAATGCGTTACCGGCATCGAAGAACGCCACTCCCTTCAGGCCGAGCGATTCGGCGATCGGGAAGATAACCTCGGTGTTGAATATGAGCTGCTCGCTACCGCCGATCGGATCGCGGCTGATGATCTTCCCGTAGGAATTCTGCACGACGTTTTGCGGCCCGAGAGACAGGATGCGAAAGCCGCGCACGGAGTTGATGCCGCCGGGGAAGTAGCGTTCGAAGAGAGGCAGCTCACGGCGGTCCCCGTAACCATAGCCGAGCCCGAGCGTCCCGCCGAGCGAAAACACGAAGGTTCCCAGCGACGGCGTGCGGTAGAAGGGGTAGTACCAGCGCACGCGCGCTTCCGGCTTGATGAACTTGCTCTGACCGCCGAGGCCGGCGATTTCGAAGGCGAAGTCCATCAACGTACCGCTGGTCGGGTCGAACGGGTGGTTGCGGGTATCGCGGAACAGCCGCGGCACAATCGCACTGGTCAGGCTCTCGCCCTGCTCGGCCCGGATCACCGACGGAGCGTCGAAGGCGACATCGGTAATCGAAGCCTCCTCGATCCGGTACTCCAGCCCCCCGCGCCAGTCCTCGAGCGGAACCCCGAGGAACGTACCCCAGCCGAGCGCCGCCAGCGGGTAGAGCAAACCGACACTGCCGCCCGTACCGCCACGGGTGAAGTCGCCGAAGATCAGCCGCCAGTTGAAGGCACTGACGCGACCGGTGACCAGCGTGTCCATCACGTACGGCTCGGTGAAGTCGAGGCTGAAGTTGCGGCGGATGGAACCGAAGTCCGCGTTCAAGGTGAGCCGCTGCCCGCGTCCGAAGAGATTGATCTCCGTCAGGCGGATATTGAACAGGAACGCCTCTCCCGACGAGATGCCGGCCCCGGCCGAGAACGAACCCGTGGACGCTTCCTTCACGTCGACCAGCAGGTCGAGACGGTCCTCGTTCTCCGCCCGCCGGGTCGTGATGTTCACGTCTTCGAAGAACCCCAGCCGCTTCAGCCGTTCCTGACTGCGCCGCAGGCGCGAGCCCGAAAACAGCTCCTGCTCGCCCAGCAGGATCTCGCGGCGAATGACCTTGTCCCGGGTCTTGCTGTTGCCGGTGATCTCGATCTTGTCGATGTACACCTGCGGGCCTTTGCTGGCCTTGTAGGAGACATCGACGGTCTTGTCTTCGGGGTTCACGCGGGTGTCGGGAGTGATGTTGACGAAGGCGTACCCTTCGTCGCCGTACACCTCGGTCAGGGTGTTGATATCCTCGCGCAGCTTGCTGGTCCGGAAGACATCTCCGGATTCGAGCGCGAGCGCCCCGCGGGCGCGTTCCTGATCCGGGAGCATATCCCCGGTTATGGTGACCGTGCCGACCTTGTACTGCTCGCCCTCGTCGATCTTGATGGTGACCTGAAGGCCCTTCTCCTTGCGCTCGACGACGGGGTCGGAGATCTTCACGTCGATGTATCCGTTGTCGTAGTAGTACGCGGTGAGCCGCTCGGTGTCGGCCTTCAGCACTTCGTTGTCGAGATTGCCGCGCCCGGTCAGGAAGGACAGGAACCACTCCTCCTGAGTTTGCATGACCCCCTTGAGCTGTGCCGGCGTGAAGGCCTGCGCCCCCTCGAGATTGAGGCTGGTAATGCGCACGACTTTACCCTCGTCGATGTCGTACTGCAGCACGACCTCGTCGTCCGGGGCGGGCTCGGTCTTGTACGTGATCGTCGCGTCGAGATAGCCCTTTTTCTCGTAGAGCTTTTTCGCCTCGTCGATGCCGGTGCGGACCTTGCCGGGGTCGAGGATGGTGTTGGGCCTGATTTTGAAGGCGGCGTCGAGCTCCTCGCGATCCAGCTTGTCGTTGCCCTCGATGCGAACCTGGCCGATCAGCGGTCGCTCGCGGACGGTATAAGTCAGGACGCCGAGGCCGTTCTCCCGGGAGAAATCCGCTTCGATGTTGTCGAAGAAACCCATGCGGTAGAGCGCTTTGATGTCGCTGTCGACCGTGGCCTCGTCCAGGCGGGTCCCCGGCTGCGATCGCAACTGCACGCGGATCGCCTCTTCCTCGACGCGCTTCTCGCCGCGGACGTCGACGCGGTCGATACGCGCGTCATCCTCGGCGCCGGCCGCCGGTGCGGTCACGGCCAGCAGCATCCACAGGGCCGCGAGTAAGGCGCCGCCCCGGCGTCGCCATCCGCGGCGACCATGGCGAGCGCTAGCACCGGCCCCCTGCCCTGTAAACCCTCGTTTCAGCTCCGCCTCCCCATCCCACACTTCAGTGCAACTTGCCGTTGTGCAGCCGCAATCTCCGATCGACCTGGGCGGCGAGCTCCTGGTTATGGGTGACGATAACGAGGGTGAGCCGATGTTCACGGTTGAGCTCGAGCAGCAGACGGTGCACCTCGGCGCCGGTTTCCGGATCGAGATTCCCGGTCGGTTCGTCGGCGAGCACGACGCGCGGCGACAACACGACCGCACGGGCCACGGCAACGCGCTGCTGCTCGCCTCCGGAAAGCTCGCCCGGCTTGTGCGTCAGCCGCTCGCCGAGACCCACCCTGTCCAGCAAAGCCCGCGCCCGGGCCTCCGTCTCGGCCGCTCCCAGCCCTCGGATCAGCGCCGGCATCATCACGTTCTCGAGCGCCGTGAAGTCCGGCAGCAGATGATGGAACTGAAAGATGAAACCGATCTCGCGGTTGCGGAACCCCGCCTGCTCGCGCTCGCTCAGGCCGAACACGTCGACGCCCCCGAACAGCACGCGACCCGTCGAAGGCCGATCGAGTGTACCCAGCACGTGCAGCAACGTGCTCTTGCCGACCCCCGACTGCCCGACGATCGCCACGGACTCCCCCGCCTCGACCTGCATGTCGAGGTCCACCAGCACGTCGATACGCTGCCCGTCCCCGTAGTGCTTGGACAGACCGACCGTCCGAATGAGCGGCTCACTCATAACGGATCACATCCACCGGCACTAACCTCGCCGCCTGCCGCGCCGGGTACAGGGTCGCCGCGACGCTGATCGCCAGGGCCGCAACGGTCACCGCAACAAAGTACTCCACGTGCATCACCACCGGCAGGGTGTTGACGTAAAACACGTCCTTTGGCAACTCGACCAGCTCGTAACGGCCGAGCAGCCAGCAGGCAGCAAAGCCGAGGAGGTTGCCGCACAGCGTGCCGGCCATACCGACCAGCATGCCCTTGAAGACGAAGATGCGCGCCACCCCTGCGGCCGTCGCCCCCATCGATTTCAACACCGCGATGTCCTTGCGCTTCTCCATCACCACCATGATCAGCGTGGTAACGATGTTGAACGCCGCCACCACCACGATCAGCAGCAAGACGATAAAGTAGACCGTCTTCTCCAGCCGCAGCGCCGAAAACAGACTGCGGTTGCTCTCCATCCAATCGCGCACCCGCACCCCCGGCGGCAGCGCCGTCCGAATCGCCGCCGCAACCGCATCGGCCGCTTCGGCGTCCCGCACCCGGACCTCGATGTCGCTGACGTCGCGGTCGAGATCGAAGAAGCGCTGCGCGTCCGGGAGGTGCATGAACGCCAACGGCTCGGCCATGCCCGAGTCGAATACGCCAACGACGACGAATCGCTTGACGCGCGGGATCATCCCGATTGCCGTCGGTTTGGTCACCGGGGAGATCAGAGTCACGGGGTCGCCAACACCGACCCCCAACTGGCGCGTTACTTCCTTGGCGAGGACAATACCCCCGAGTTCAACCGCCCCCTCGTGCCCATTTTCGAGCGCCACCTCGTGCAGGCGCTCCAGGTCGGCGAGCCGTCCGGCACTCAGTCGACTCTCGATGTCCAGCACGTCGAAATCGGGAGGCAGTCCGACCACCTTCGCCCCGGTAACGCTGCGCTCGGCCGCCAGCATCGCCTGGCCCTCGACCACGGGGGCCACGGCGACCACGCCGGGAAGGGCTCGTACCTTCTCCACCGCCGCGGCCGCCAGCGGCACGCGGCCCCCGTCGCCATGGATCGCCACATGCGGATTGAAGCCGAGAATCCGGTCGCGCAAGTCTTCCTCGAAGCCGGTCATTACCGCCAGCACGATGTTGAGGGTCATCACCCCCGCGGTAACGCCGAGGACGGAGAACACCGTGTTGAGCGAAATAAAGGTCTCCGTACGCTTGGCTCGCAGGTAGCGGAGGCCGATGAGGAATTCGTAGCGCATGCCAGTTCGCGGTCGCGGGGTCCCGAGGGGCTACTCGTAGCGGATGATGTCGACCGGCGACAGGCGCGCGGCGCGCCACGCCGGGTAGAGGGTGGAGAGCAAGCTGACCAGCAGCACCACGGCCGTAACGACGACGAAGTACTCCGGATAGACCTTCACCTGCAGGCGGTCCATGCCGTAGACGTCGCGCGGTAGCTCGATGACGCGGTACTGGGTGATCAGGTAGCAGACGCCGAGCGCCAGGAGGTTGCCGAGCGCCGTACCGACCGTTCCGATGATCAGGCCCTTGGAGACGAAGATGCGTCCGACACCGGCGCGCGTCGCCCCCATCGACTTGAGGATGGCGATATCCTTCCGCTTCTCCATGACCACCAGGACGAGCGTCGACACGACATTGAAAGCGGCCACCAGAACGATGAGCAGAATGACGATGAAGTAGACCGTCTTGCCGACCCGCAGAGCGCCGAACAGATTGCGGTTGAGATCCATCCAGTCGCGCACGACAAAGGGGAAACCGAGGTGATGCGCGATCGTCCCGGCCAACGCCCGCGCCGCGTAAAGGTCCGTGAGACGAACCTCCACGCCGGTTACCGCCGCCCCCAGACCGAAGAAATGCTGCGCGCTGGGCAGGTCCATGTACACCAGCGACGAGTCGTGCTCCGCCATGCCGGAATCGAACAGACCGACGACGACGAAACGACCGATACGTGGCACGGTGCCGACTGCCGCCGTCGTCGCCACTGGCGAGATCACGTCGACGGCGTCGCCGACACCGACGCCGAGTCGGCGCGCCAGTTCGGCACCGACGATGATTGCCGGCAGCTCTGCGGCCGTCCCGCTCGCCGTCGTTCGCCGTTGCGTGCGCCGCAACTCGTCCATGTGCCCGGCGACCAGAAATCGCGGCACGTCGAGTACGGCGGCGGACTCGGGCGCCAAACCGCGAACGAAGGCGCCGGCGACGCCACCCGGGGCCGAAAGCATCGCCTGCCCGTAAACCACCGGTGCCGTGGCGCCGACCCCCGGCACTTCTTCTAGGCGCCTGGCGACCTCGGCCGGGTCGGCCACCGTGCCGCTGAAACTGAGCACGATCACGTGCGGATTGAAACCGAGGATCCGGTCACGGAGATCCTCTTCGAAGCCGGTGAACACGGCCAGCACCACGTTGAGGGTCATCACGCCGATAACCAGGCCAACCGTGGCGAAGCCGGTGATCAGCGAGATGAACGCCTCCTTGCGCTTGGCACGCAAGTAACGCAGACCGATGAGAAGCTCGTAACGCATGGGCACTGGGAAGTCGCCGGTGGTTCCTCGTTCGTTACCAGTCGTTCGCGGGGCGTCGTTCGTTAGTCGGCCGGCGTTGCGGCACCCTCACCGCTCCGCGCCAACCGCTCGCCGGCGATGGTTCCCGGCCACTGACCACCAGCCACCCGCCACGCGGCACTACCGCCGCTCCGGGCGCATGTGCGGGAACAGAATGACGTCGCGGATCGAGGCGGCGTTGGTGAATAGCATGACGAGCCGGTCGATGCCGATCCCCTCGCCCGCTGCCGGCGGCATGCCGTGCTCGAGGGCGCGCAGGAAGTCTTCGTCCATCACGTGCGCCTCCTCGTCACCGGCCGCGCGGGCACGCAGTTGCTCCTCGAAACGGGCCCGCTGGTCGTCGGGGTCATTGAGCTCCGAGAAGGCGTTGCACAGCTCGCGGCCGACGACGAACAGCTCGAACCGATCGACGAACTCCGCGCGGTCGGCATTGCGGCGGGCCAGCGGCGAGACCGCGGCCGGGTACTCGTACACGAACGTCGGCTGCACCAGTTCGGGCTCGGCCACGGCCTCGAAGAGGTCCACCAGCAGGTATCCCGCCGCACCCGGTCCGTAGTGCCCGACGTAGTCCTGCTGCACCGGAAAGCCAAGCGTCGCCGCCGCCGTCTTCAGGGTCGGCAGATCGAGCGCCAGCACGGCGTCGAGGGACACGCCCGCCCGCTCCGCCACGTACTCGGGAATCGACACCCGCCGCCACGGCGGGGTGAGGTCAACCTCCCAGTCGCCGTATTGAAGGACACGACGCCCGAGCAGCTCGTCGGCGAGCGTCACGACCAGGTCTTCGGTCAGTTGCATCAGGTCCAGGTACGTCGCGTAAGCCCAGTAGAATTCGAGCATCGTGAATTCGGGATTGTGACGCACCGAGATGCCCTCGTTGCGGAAGTTGCGATTGATCTCGAAGACCCGCTCGAGTCCGCCCACCAGCAACCGCTTCAGGTACAGCTCCGGCGCAATGCGGAGGTAGAGGTCCATGTCGAGAGCGTTGTGGTGCGTGACAAACGGACGCGCTGCCGCACCTCCCGGCAGCGGCTGCATCATCGGGGTCTCCACCTCGACGAACTCGCGCGCCGTCAGGAAAGCACGCACACGGTCGATCAGCCGCGAGCGCAGCACGAAGACCTCGCGCACCGCCGGATTGGCAATGAGGTCCAGATAACGCTGCCGGTAGCGCGCCTCGACGTCGGTGAGGCCGTGCCACTTCTCCGGCAGCGGCCGCAACGCCTTGCCGAGCAGGCGCACCTCGCGCGCTTCGATCGTCAGCTCGTCCGTCCGCGTGCGGAAGGGTCGTCCGACGACGCCGACGAAGTCGCCGATGTCCATCGCCTTGAAGACCCCGAACGCCGCCTCGCCGACGAGGTCGCGCTTCACATAGGCCTGGATCCGCCCGCTGCGGTCCTGCAAGTGCAGGAACGCGGCGCGGCCGAAATCGCGCAGCGCCACGATCCGACCGGCAAGGCTGACCGTCTCCGAACCGGCATCCAACGCCTCCCGCCCGAGAGACCCGAACCGCGCCGCTACCGCCTCCGCAGTATCGGCCGGACGGAAATCGTTCGGATACGGGTTGACGCCCAGAGCGCGCAGCTCATCGAGCTTGCGCCGCCGAACGGCTTCGAGATCGGAAATGTCGGATTCCACACCTTCGCCCGCCAAGCCCCGGGCTCTAACCGCTACGGTTGGGGGAGTCAAGAAAGGTCTTGGGGTCTTGGGGTCTTGGGGTCTTGGGGTCCTGGGGTCTTGGGGATCTAGAGTTCAGGCCCTCAGGCCGCCAAGCCTCCACGCCCTGATCCGCATCCATCCGCTGCGTTGCCCACCGCGATGATGAGGTCGTCGATCGTAATCGAGCCGTCGCCGTTGGCGTCTCCCGCGGCGCAATCCTCCAGCGGGGCCATGCCGCCGGCGATCGCAACCATCAGCACGAGGTCGTCGACGGTCACCTCGCCGTCGCCGGAGCAGTCGCCGGCACAAGCGACCGTCTGACCCGCAAAGGTCGTGGCAACCACCTGGGCTGTCCCCTGCCCTTTGAATCTGTCGACCAGAATATGCCAGGGACCGGCGGCAGGGGCGTCGATCTCGCAGACGCCGAACGGCCGCCCCGTGAAGTCACGGCAATCGTAAGTTTCGCGCGTCGGCGGCGCTCCGGCCCTGACATAAAGGTCGAAGTCGCTCTGTCCCGCACGGCTCTCCGCCTGATGATTGAGGGCGACACGCAGACGGCTGGCGCCTTCCGGCACTTCCACCTCGTAGCGCAACGCGCCGCTGCCGGCGCCGAGGTTACCCTGGAACGCCGACGTCTTCGCCCCGGAGGTTCCGACCTGCGGCAGCGACCCGCACGACGTACGATCCAGGTCGCTCCCGGCAACTGTACGGACGAAGTCCCGGTAGACGAAGACGTCGGTGTCGAAACTCTCCCCATCCGGCGCCACCAGGCAGCTATTGGGCAGCCCCCCGGAGGTCAGTCCGGCCACCACCGGCCCGTCGCCGAAGTCGACGAACAGCGGCCCTCCGGAGTCGCCCTGGCACGTATTGGAGTCATCGCCGACCGGACCGACGGGACCCGTAAACGGCCAGCAGATGTTCGCATCGTCGGGCACATGATCGCAGGGCGCCGTCACCATGCGTCCCCACCGCTTCACGCCGAAGTCGACATTGGTGCTCGGGTTCCCGCCGCTGCGACCGAAGCCGACGATTTCCCCCGCGGTGCCGAACGCAGGACGCATCGACGCGTTAATGCGCGACGGTGCAACACCGTCCACCGGCACGGTCAACCGCACGAGCGCCAGATCGCCGCCAACCGCAAACTCGTAAGCCGGATGGATGCCGATCTCGCCGACGTCGAACACCCCCCCGTGCGCCAGGAATACGAGCCAACCGTCCGCTTGCGCGCCGCCACGGGAGAGGCACTCTGCGGCCGTGTCCGTGCTCGACGGGCACACGCAGTGGGCGGCGGTCAGGAAAGTCTCGCAACCGATCAAGGTGCCCGAACAGAAGGCGCCGGACGGATGGTATAGAATGCCGACGGTTGGGTACTCGGTCGTGGTCAACCCGTTGACGATGCGAGGCTCCAGCGACGCCGCCTTCACGACACCCGCCGTCGCGAACCAGGCGACGGACACCGCCACCGCGACAACCCGACAACAGACACTCGATCGCTTCACCCGATCTCCCTTCGAAAACTCGACGCCATCCTCATGCAACATATCACGGGGTTGCGGGTTAAACCCGAGTTCGGCTTGATCGATCGGGGTCGGGGTCGGTATCGGTATCGGAATCGAGGACAGCACGATGAGCTTCGGCCACGGGCGACTTGAAGTTTGGCGAGCAGCCATCGAGTCCGCCGGCCGGGTACACCGGGCAACGGATCGATTCCGATACCGATACCGATACCGACCCCGAGGGGAAGTCGCTGCCAGGGAAATACCGAACAGAACGGGTGGACGTGAGACACCCACGCACGCCGGAGCGGTGGGTGTCCTGCACCCCTTGCTGACGCTCCGCTCCCAGCGGGCCAGCACAGCCTGCATCTCCCGCCCCCGCGGCGTCAACGTCGCTGTTAGCATCGTGGCTACCTCCGCCGCCATCGTGCTCACCGGCGGGGTCGCCACGCTACATGTGGTTCGTCACCCGCTTACGAGGAGTAGGGCCACCGCGCAGGCACTCGACAATACGCGCGCGGCTCGCCGCATCGAAGTCCGGCCCGTAGATCCGCAAGAACAGTTGCACCCGCATGGCGGGCGAATCGTCGCGCCCATCGGCATTGCCGAGACTGGCGCGCACCAGGCGCTTCGCTGCCTCGAACATCGATGCCCCCATCCGCAGGCGATCCGCGCCGGATCGGCGCATCAGCATCTCGCGGTACCGTTGCTCAACGTGTGGGGGGGTATCGGTCATGCACGTACCAGCGTCACGAGATCGGAGACCGACAAATCGGCTGCCCACTTCGCAACATAGTCCCAATCGAGGCTCGCTACGCAGGCGATGAGGTTCCGCGCGTCCTTCAGCTGCAGCTCCGAGTGGCTGTCTTTGGCCCAATGCAACTTTGAGAGCAGGAGATCTTCCGGACTCACCATCCACACGGTCGCGCCGCCAATATCCACCAGCCGCCGCCTCGCGAACTCCGTCACGCGGTAGGCGGCGCTTTTGCGGACGATGAAGTCCACCTTCACGATAGCCTCTCGATGAATGATATTGAACATCGCACGCCGCCGCGCGGCCTCACGCACGGCCTCGATCTCGCACAAAAATTCGGCGGCAAACAGTGCCGCGACGCGATCCGCGTCGGCGGCATCGAGCTCGATGACGATGTCAATATCGCGCGTCATGCGCGGCTGGGCGTAGTAGTTGATGGCCATCGATCCGCTGACCATGTAAGGGATGCTGGCCGCCTCCAGACGCGCGGCCACCAGCTTCAGAATGTCGATCTCGTCAACCATCGCCGGCCTTGGACGAGCGGCGCAGGCTCACAGCCGGCGCCGGCGCGACCGCCACTCACACCCCGACGACGGACACGAAGCTCACGCCGCGGCCCGGGGCGCCGCCGAGGTTGTGCGTCATGCCAACCTTGGGGTGTTTGATCTGCCGCGCCCCGGCTTCGCCGCGTAGCTGCAGCCACATCTCGTACATCATGCGCAGTCCGCTGGCGCCGATCGGGTGCCTGAAGCTCTTCAGCCCGCCGTCCGGGTTGATCGGTCGCGGCCCGTCGCCGTCGAAACGCCCGGCGAGCACGTCCTGCCACGCCTGGCCACGCGCCGAGAAGCCCATGTCCTCCATAAGCACCAGCTCCGTCGGCGTGAAGCAGTCGTGGACCTCGGCCATGCTGACCTGTTCGCGCGGGTTGGTGATGCCGGCTTGCGCATAGGCGTCCCGTGAGCTGGCAACGACCTCGGGGAAGGTGGTGAAGTCGTACTCCTGGCTGTAGAACCCCGCGGCCGGTCCGGCGGCGAAGGAGAGCGCCTTTATGAAGACCGGCTGCGCGCAATACTTGTGCGCGTCCTCGGCACGGCAGAGAATGGCCGCGGCGGCGCCGTCGCAGACGCCCGAGCAGTCGAAGATACCGAGCATGCGCATAGTCCGCATTAGCTGGAGTATTTAACGTAACACCCCATATCAGACCTTCGACCTCGCTCCTTCCGGAACCGATCAGGGCCGGTTTCACCGTCGCCTTGCCTCCGATGAGCGGCTTACTGCGGGTCGGCAGTCGGTGTCAACGCCCGGATCCATAGTTTCGGGCAAGGCTCGACCGTGCTGAGCCGGGGTGGCGCTGCTCAGTGGCGGTATTCGTCAGCCGTCCCGAATCCAGGCTCGCTCAATATGCGGGGTAGTGGGTCGATATCTAACCGCAATATCGTAATCCGACTTGGGATCGGGGCGCCACGCGTCGCGCGGGTTCCGACCGTGGTGACTGCGCTGCCGATTCGTTCCGGCCCGACCGAGCGGCCGGCCTACAGGGAGTGGCGTTCCTGACCCGAGCGGGGGCCCGGCGCTACAGGAGATCGATGAACTCCGCCGTGGTGAGGCCGGCTTGTTCTATGATCGCGCGCAATGTCCCATGGGGCAGCTCCTTCCGCTTCGGCACGATGACGAGGCGGACCTTGCCAGCAGCGTCGAGCTTGTAGAACGCCATGTGGCTCCCCTTACCCCGCTTCGGCGCGTACACGAAGCCGGCGCGTCGTAATGCCCGTGCAACCTGGTCGGAGGAGACACCGGGCAGCTTGCTCATCTGACAGAGGCAGCGAACGATGCTGTGAACTTCCCGGGTGCGGTCAGAATCGGGCGGAGTTCGCGCAACAGACCCAACCGCTTGGCATTATCGAGGTACAGTTCCACCGCTTCCTTCAGGTTGTTCAACGCCTCCTCGGGGGTGTCGCCGCAGCTTGCAACGCCCGTTTCCGGGCACTTCGAGACGTAAGCATCCTTTTCCTTCCAGATCACAGCGGTCATGCTGTACGTTCGCATTCGTCAACCTCCGCACGCCGAGCGCGTTCTTCGTTCGCATCGTAACATACCGCGGGCGGAACGCTCGCCCCTTACTCTGCGCTGGGCTGTTCGCCTCGGCACGGACCCGGGAGTGGTCGATAGGACATCCACACGGGCCCGCCAGAGCGATGGGTGTCCAGCACCTCTCCTCCAGCACCTCTCCTGAACCGGAGCGTTCGGCTTGATCGATCGGGGTCGGGGTCGCTATCGGTATCGGAATCGAGGACAGCACGATGAGATCCGGCCACGGGCGACTTGAAGTTTGGTGAGCAGCCATCGAGTCCGCCGGCCGGGTACGCCGGGCAACGGATCGATTCCGAAGCCGATACCGATACCGACCCCGAGGGTAACGCGCCGCCAGGTGAATGCCGAACAAGACGCTCCACTAGACCGGCGCCGCGGTGCCGATCGGGCAAACAGGCAGCGTCTCGTTTCGGCGCAAGCTGGTGAGCTTCGGCGTTAGGCCGCGTGGTGGGAGTCTCTGCGAGTGGGCAGTGCACGGACCGCGGGGCCCGCTGGATGCCGGCGAGGTATGGCCAGACACCCGTAGGGGCAACCCCCCGTGGTTGCCCGTCGGCCGACGGGGGGCCTGCTGTCCGGACCCCGGACGAACTGGAGGAAATCATCGACCCGATCGTGAGCGACCACCGCCGGAAAGTTTGCAGCGCGCATGCCGTGGCGAGTCGTCGCTGACTCCAACGTCCCGATCTCGGCGGTCTACAGCGCCGCCGGCAACCCGCTCGTGCGATCGGCCGCGCTTCGATCGGAGCCTGGCGCCGGTGCGACGCGGCGCCTGCGTCGCAGCGCTGGCCTTCCACTCCGTACAAGTACTCAGCGCAGCGGTACACGTACTCGTACTCGTACACGGACTGCCGGCACGCAGCCATGAAGTTGGACCACGAGCGGTTGGAGGTTTACGAGGGAGCGGCCGTGTACGAGTACGAGTACGTGAACGAGTACGGGTACGGGGGAAGAGGTGGTCATCGACGAAATCCAGCGGCTGCCCGATTGGCCCAACGAGGTCCATCGACTCATCGAGAACGCCACGTTCGCTTTCTACTGACCGGCTCCAGCGCACGTTCCACCGAGCTTGATTCGAATTTTGGGTCTGTCAACGTATGGGGGAATCGCATAGCGGATCGGGAAGGAGGATCGACGATGGCCATAACCGAGGGGAAAGCTGCACCGGACTTCACCTTGACCGACAGTGACGGGAATCGTGTTTCGCTCGCCCAGTTCAAAGGCAAGCACGTCATCCTGTATTTCTACCCGAAGGACGACACGCCCGGCTGCACCAAGGAGGCGTGTGGCTTCCGCGACGAATGGAAGGACATCACCGCACGGCACAACGCCGTGGTCCTCGGCGTGTCAGCCGACAACCCCGAGTCGCACCGGAAATTCGCGACTAAGTACAAGCTCCCGTTTCCGCTGCTCTCCGATCCCGACCGCAAGGTCATGGAGAAGTACGGTGCCTACGGGGAGAAAACCATGTACGGTAAGAAGGTCACCGGCGTCATCCGTTCGACGGTATGGGTAGGGCCGGACGGTAAGGTCAAGAAGCATTGGGCCAAAGTTGCCAGGGCCGAGACTCACCCGGCACAGGTATTGGAAGCCTTGCGCGAAGGAGCTTGAGTCGGCGGCTCGTGGGCCGCCGTTCCTGGTTCGTCGTTGGTGGCGCGGAGTTGCCATGATCCATGGACGCCTTGCCTCGCGGGCGGTTGTTGTGCTCGGGACAGTCGGGGCGGTGCTGCTGCCGTGGGTATCTGCCGGTACCGCGTATGCCCTGACCATCGCCGGGCAGATTCGTTACTACGCGAGCGGCGCCCCGGTCGGCGGCGTCACCGTTCAACTCGACGGGGCGGTACCGGCAACGACCACCACAGACCCGAGCGGCCAGTATGCATTGACCGGCCTGGCCGCAGGCACGTGGACGGTCACACCCGGCAAGGTGGGCGATCTCGAGGGGGGCCTGAGTGCCCTCGATGCGTCGCACGTGCTGCAGGCGACCGTCGGTCTACGGACGTTCACTTCCGAACAGGCGCTGGCCGCCGATGGCACGGCAAACGGGACCGTCAGTGCGCTCGATGCGTCGCGCATCCTGCAGGTCGTCGTCGGAATCCTCCCGCGCCTGCCGGCGGGCGACGCCTGCGCATCGGACTGGGTGTTCATTCCGGTACCGGCACCGGCCGCTAACCAAACCCTCACCGATCCGGCGTTCAGCGGCGGCGCCTGCACGTCCGGAGCGATCGGCTTCGCTCCGCTCGCGAACGACGCCGTGGCGCAAGACTTTCTGGCGGTACTTATAGGCGACTGCACCGGCAACTGGTCCGGTCCGCCCACCGCAACGCCGACCGTCACGGAGACGCCGACCACCACCCCCACCGCACCGGCAACCTTGACCGCCACGGCGCCGCCGACGCATACCGCCTCGCCGACGCAAACGCCGTCCGTTACCGCGACCCGAACCGGCACGCGCACACCGACGCGGACGCGGACGCCGACGACGCCGCCAACCGCCACCCCGACCGCGCCGTTCGCCTGGCCGCAGATCTCCATGACGCCGATCGCCACAGGCCTGTCGTTGCCAGTCCAGGTCAGCCACGCCGGCGATGCGACCAACCGTCTCTTCATCGTGCAGCAGGGCGGCCTCATACGCCTCGTCAAGAACGGCGTCGTGCAACCGACGAGTTTCCTGGATGTCACGAGCAAGGTCAGTTGCTGCGGCGAACGCGGCTTGCTCGGACTGGCGTTCCCCCAGACGTATTCCGGCACGGGCCGCTTCTACGTCGCCTACACGAACGCGGCCGGCAGCCTCGTCGTGGCCCGCTATCGCGTGAGTGCCGACCCGGATGTCGCCGACGCCGCCAGCGAAGAGGTCCTGCTCACGGTTCCTCATCCGGGCTTCTCCAACCACAATGGCGGGCAGATCGCGTTCAGTCCCATCGACGGTTACCTGTACGTCGGCACCGGCGACGGAGGAGGCGGCGGCGACCCCGGCAACAACGGGCAGAACACCACCGTGCTGCTTGGCAAGATTCTACGGCTGGATGTCGAGCTGCCGACGCCGACGGGCACGCCCACACCGTACGCAATCCCGACCACCAACCCGGCGATTCCGACGCCGGGAGCGCGGCGCGAGATCTGGGCGTGGGGTTTGCGCAATCCGTGGCGGTTCGCCTTCGATAGGCTCACGGGCGATCTGTACATCGGCGACGTCGGCCAGGGGCTCTGGGAGGAGGTGGACTTTCAGGCGGCCAACAGCCCGGGTGGGGAGAACTACGGCTGGCGAGTAATGGAGGGGCCTGCGTGCTACGACCCGAATCCGTGCAGCTCGGTCGGTTTGACCCCGCCGGTGTTCGCGTACGATCACGGCCTGGGATGTTCGATCAGCGGCGGCGTGGTGTATCGAGGTGCGACCTACCCGCGCATGCACGGCACCTACTTCGCCGGCGACTACTGCAGCGGACGCATCTGGGGTCTGCGGCGCGAGGGCGCCGTCTGGTACTCCAGCATGCTGCTCGACACGGCGCATCAAATCGTCGCCTTCGGCGAAGACGAGGCCGGTGACGTCTACGCGGTCGCGTACGGCGGCACGATCTACCGCATCGCCGACAGCGTGGTAGCCACGCCCACTCCCACCCCGGCCTAACGGCAGTCGGGCGACCCCGACGCTTGCCGTAACCGTCGACAGCTCGCGCACCTCCCGGTCGCTTCCTGACCTGACCTCTTCCGTCCGCATCGCCCGTCGTCGCGATCGCGGCCCCCTCGATGCGGAGTGCCACAGCCGGGAGGCATGCCTCTTTTCCTTTTACCGCGACTTCCCTGCCGCACTCCCCCGGTTGAATCGAGTCCCGAAAGGAAAACCGAAGGATCGCCTCGACGATCAGCGGTGGCCGGACCGCTCGCGGGCCGAGCGCACCGCGAGCACGGCGAGGGTAACCGCGGTCAGCGGCAACACGAACACCACCATCGCCTGGCTGAACGCCGGCAGGGCGTCATGCCGCGTCGCCGCGAGCGCGAGGTACGCCACGTAAGCGACGTAGTAAGCCAGGAAGAGGCCACCCTCCCAGCGTGCGATGCTGTGACCGGTGAGGAAGATCGGGAGACAT
Organism: Candidatus Binatia bacterium; assembly: GCA_023150935.1. NCBI lineage: Bacteria > Candidatus Binatota > Binatia (SeqCode) > Binatia bacterium. The sequence continues at coordinate 39,272 of JAKLJW010000006.1, forward strand.
GCCACCGCCGCGGCGACCATGACCGGGAGGTCGAAGTGCAGTAGCGCGGGCGCAACCGCCAGTCCGCCGGGCGCCACGACGGCGGCAGGGCCCAGCACACCGAGGACGTTGAAGATGTTGCTGCCGACGACGTTACCGACGGCAATGTCGCGTTCCCCCCGCAGGCTGGCGATGACCGAGGTGGCGACTTCGGGCAACGACGTCCCGGCCGCCACGATGGTCAGCCCGATCACCAGTTCGCTCACCCCAAGTCGTTGCGCCACGGTAACCGCCGCCGCCACAAACCAGCGCGCGCCGAGCACAAGTCCGCCCAGCCCGACAAGCACCATGAGCAGGTTGACGGCCGTGCCGCGCCGTGGGCCTGCCGAGGCCTCGATCTCCGCCGCGTACTCGGCCCGCACCGCCGCGCTCTCGGCGCGGCTCGAGCGCACCGCAAAGACGGAGTACGCAACGATGCCGGCGAACAAGCCCACGCCCTCCGCGCGCGACACCCGACCGTCGGCACCGAGCAGCCAGAGCAGGACCGACACGGCAATCATCAGCGGCACATCGAGACGCACCAGTCGCTGCGCGACGACGAGCGGCGCGACCAACGACGACAACCCGAGAGTGAACAACACGTTGAAGATGTTGCTGCCGACCACGTTCCCGACCGCGATGTCGGTTTGCCCGGCCAGACTCGATGCCGTGCTCACCGCGAGCTCGGGGGAACTCGTCCCGTACGCGACCACGGTAAGGCCGATTACCAGCGGCGAAATACCGAGCGCCGACGCCAATCTCGCCGCCCCGCGAATCAACGCCTCGGCACCGGCGATCAACAAGGCACCGCCGCCGATGAACAACAGGAAGGTATGCCAGTCCATCATCCTCCTCGGTGCGCGCCGCCCGCTCCGCCATCACGGCAACATGGCACGCCGGCGCACACTACCGCGCCGGCCGAGTCGCGAGAAGGGGCTCCCGCCATGACCGCGGGGATTTGCGGGGTTCTCTTGTCGGCCGGCTGTGGTAGCTAAAGGTGGTCTGTCCGGGGTAACCGTGGATTACGTATTCCTTGCACCGCTGCTGCCGGGGTTACCTCTGGCCGTCGCCGCCATGCTGCCGTTCGCGACCGGCATGGGACCGCGTGGCCTGGCATGGGTGGCGGGGCTGACCGCGGCAATTGGCACGGCGATCGGAATTCGGCTTGGCGTGGCGGTCAGCGCGGGAGCGGTCGTCCGTACGGCCCTGCCCTGGGCACCCTCGCTCGGTCTCGGTCTGTCCTTTTACATCGACGGCCTGGCTGTCCTGTTCGTGCTGCTGATCGCCGGTATCGGCTTGCTGATTGTCGTCTACGCCCGCTTCTACATGCCCGCGGAGGATCCGCTGCCGCGGTTCTACGCCCTGTTGTTGTTCTTCATGGCGGCCATGCTGGGGGTGGTAACGGCGGGCAACCTGTTGCTCCTGGTGGTCTTCTGGGAGTTGACCAGCATTTCCTCGTTTCTCCTCATTGGCTTTCGCGACGAGGACGTAGCGGCGCGCACCGGGGCGTATCAATCGTTGATCGTCACGGGTCTCGGCGGCCTGGCACTGCTCGCCGGTGCGATCGTGCTCGGGCAGGCGGCCGGTACATATGACGTTGCCGAGCTGCTGGCGCGGGCGGGAACGGTGCGGAACCTGCCGGCTGCCCCGATCGCCCTCGGCCTCATGTTGTTCGGGGCCTTTACGAAGTCGGCGCAGGTACCGTTCCATTTCTGGTTGCCAGGTGCCATGGCCGCGCCGACGCCGGTGAGCGCTTACCTGCACTCGGCGACGATGGTTAAGGCGGGGCTCTTCCTGCTTGGCCGGCTGTTTCCGATCTTCGGCGACACGGCGGTCTGGCAGGTAGGCGTCACCGGCGTCGGGGCCGTCTCCGTCGTCGTCGGCGGCTGGATCGCGCTGCGCCAGACCGACCTCAAGGCTCTTCTCGCTTACTCGACCATCAGCCAGCTCGGTTTGATCACGCTCTTCTATGGCTACGGCAGCCGCGCGGCCGCGATCGCGGCAACCTTTCACGTGCTCAATCATGCGCTTTTCAAGGCCCCCTTGTTCATGGCGGCCGGCATCGTCGACCACGAGACCGGCGAACGCGACCTGCGTCGTCTCGGCGGCCTTGCCCGGGTCATGCCGCGCACCGCGCTCGTCGCCTCGGTGGCCGCCGCCGCGATGATGGGAATTCCGCTGCTGAACGGCTTCCTGTCGAAGGAAATGCTGCTCGAGGCCGCCATTGCCGGGAGCGCCACCGGCGCCTGGGCGAGCGGCCTGCTCGCCGCGGTAACCATCGGTAGCGTCTTCACCGCCGCCTACAGTCTGCGCTTTCTCGCCGGCACCTTTCTCGGCCCGGTGCCGCCCTTCGGTTCGCCTCACGAGGCGGGCCTGGGACTGCTAGCGCCGGCCGCCGGCCTCGCGGCTTTGTGCGTCGCGATTGGTGTGGTCCCCAACCTTCTCGTCGGCCCGCTGCTGCAGAGCGCCGCGAGCGCCGTGGTGGGCGGCCCAGTGGAGGTGTACGTCAAGCTATGGCACGGCTGGACCGCGGCGCTCTGGCTGAGCCTGTCCGTACTCGTCGCGGGCGGAGCGTATTTCCACGCGCGCCGCCGCACCCTGAGGGAATTGCTGCCCCCGCGCCTCGGGCGCACCGCCGCGGAGCTATACGAAAGCGGGGTCAAGCTGCTGATTAGCGGCGCCGCGCGGCTCACCGACAGCTACCAGACCGGGAACCTCCGCCTCTACATTCGTGTGGTGTTCGGCACCGTCATCCTGATCGCCACGGCAGGGTATCTCGCGACACCCGGCGGCGGCGTCGGGGAGCGGCCGGGCCGGTTGGCTGCCACCCCGCCCCTGCCCGGGGCGGCCATCCTGACCGCGTGACGGCGGTGTATTTCGCCTGGTTGAGCGCCCCCGATCTGGTGCTGACCCAGTTGCTGGTCGAGGTGGTCACGACGCTGATGATCCTCCTCGTCCTATATTATCTGCCGCGCGAACTGCCGGGCCGCGAACCCACCCGGCGCGTGGCGCTCGACGCGAGTATCGCCGGGGCCGCCGGCGTCGGTATCGCGTTGCTGAGTTACGCCGTGATGCAACGCCCGCTGGCATCGATCTCGGCCTATCACGTCCTCAACAGTGTCGGACTTGCCGGCGGCAATAACGTGGTCAACGTGATTCTTGTCGATTACCGCGGCTACGACACTCTGGGCGAAATCGCCGTGCTGGCGATCGCCGCGCTCGGCGTCGTGGCCATCGTGCGCAGCGGGCGGAGAGCGACGTGATGCCGTCCCCTCTTCTCCAGACGGCGGCGCGCGCAATTCTGCCGATCGCCCTGTTGCTCTCGGTGCACATGCTGGTGCGCGGCCACAACCTGCCCGGGGGCGGATTCGTCGCCGGGCTCATGACGGCGTCGGCACTCGTCCTCCAGTTCGTCGCCGCGCCGCGTCGCCTCGTCGAGCGCGCCCTTCCCTGCACACCGACAACCGTGCTCTGGCTCGGGCTCGCCGTGGGGTTGGCCAGTACGCTGGCGCCGCTCCTGCTCGGGCATCAGTTGTTGACGCATACCTTCGGAGGAATTGCGGTGCCGGTTCTCGGCTACTTCAAGCAGTCGACGGCGATGTTGTTCGACATCGGGGTCTATCTGGTGGTCACCGGCGCCACCCTGACCATCCTGATCGCCATCGAGGACTGAGGACGGCGATGGAACTGCTGCTCGCGATAACGATCGGCGCCTTTGTCGCCACCGGCAGCTTCATGCTGATGCGGCCGCGAGCGTTCTCCGTGGTCCAGGGTTTCGTGCTCCTCAGCCACGGCGTGAATCTGCTGCTCGTTTCCATGGGCCGGGTGCAATTGGCGTCGCCGCCGATCGTCGGCGACGCCGCCGATGCGATTGCCGATCCGCTGGCGCAAGCACTGGTGCTCACCGCGATAGTCATCTCTTTCGGCATGACGGCCTTCGTCCTGGTTCTCGCGTATCGCAGCTATCAGCAAAGCGGCACGGAGCACGTCGACCTTGGCGGCAAGCATGTCTGACCTCGTCGCGGTTATCGCCATCGGACCTCTGGTGGCGGCGCTCGCCCTGGGCGTATGTTCGCCCGCGTGGCGCCGCCCGCTGGCGTGCCTGGCCGTCGCGTTTCTGATTGCCGCCGAGCTGCGCCTCGGGGCGGCGGTCGCAGGGGGGGCCGTGTACGTCCATCATGTCGGGGCATGGGTGCCGCCGTTCGGTATCGTTCTGGTGGCCGACCGCCTGGCGGTCATCATGCTGCTGCTGGCGTCCGTTACCGGGTTCGCCGTGCTGCTCTATGACGCGGCCGCCCCCGATCCCCGTCTGGACGATACGCCATTCTTCGTTCTCTTCCTGGGCTTGCTGTTCGGCCTTAATGGGGCATTCCTCACCGGCGACCTCTTCAATCTGTTCGTTGCCTTCGAGGTCTTGCTCATCGCTTCGTACGGGCTCCTGGCCCTCGCAGCGGACGGGCGCCAACTGCTCGCGGGGGTGCAGTTCACGGTGCTGAATCTGGTTGCCTCGGCGCTATTTCTCGTCGGTGTGGGGATCGTTTATGGACTGACCGGCACGCTCAACTTCGCGGACCTCGCCGTCAAGGTGCCGGCGGTGGCGGCCGCCGACGCCGCGCTCCTTCAGGTCGGTGTCCTCGTGCTCCTGATCGTATTCGCCGCCAAGGCCGCCTTGCTGCCTCTGGCGTTCTGGCTCCCGGACGCGTACCCGGCCCCACCGGTGCCGATCTCGGCGATGTTCGGCGGGATAGCGACCAAGGTCGGCGTCTACGCGTTGCTGCGGGTGTTCACGACGGCGTTCGCCGAGGTACGCCATCCGGCGGCCGACATTCTACTCGCCCTCGCCGTCGTATCCATGCTGATCGGCGTCCTCGGGGCCGTGGCGCAGACGGAGATTCGTCGCCTGCTTTCGTTCCATATCGTCAGTCAGATCGGCTACCTTGCATTCGGGGTGGCACTGTTCACCGTCACCGGGGTCGCCGCCGCGCTGGTTTATCTCGTGCACTATACGATCGTGAAGTGCGCCCTGTTCCTGCTCGGCGGCCTCGCCGAGTCGGCCGGGGGCAGCCGCGACCTGCGCCACCTGAGCGGCCTCGCGCACAGATCGCCGGTGCTGGCGGGGCTGTTCTTCGTCGCCGGTCTGTCGCTGGCCGGAGTGCCGCCCACCAGCGGCTTCGTCAGCAAGCTGGTGCTGGCGAGCGCCGGCCTCGAGGCCCGGCACTACTTCGCCGTGACGGTTGCCTTCGGCGCCGGCATCCTGACGCTCTTTTCGATGATGAAGATCTGGACGATGGCCTTCTGGGGCGTGCCGGACGCCGCATCGGCGGCGGTGCCGCGGCCACTGCAACTCGGCGCGGCGGCGTTGCTGGTCTCCTTCTCGGTCACTCTCGCATTGGCCGCCGAACCGCTTTACGCCTGGGCGCTGGCCACTGCCCACCAGGTCATGGACGTTTCGGCCTATGTCGCCGCGGTGCTGCCGCCGGTAACGTCATGAATCCCCGCCTGCGCGCTTCCGTGGATCAGGGTCTTTACGCCGCGGTACTCGCCGCCGCCTGGATCGCCCTGCAACAGCGCCTCACGATCGGCGACGCCGCGATCGGACTGGCACTGGGACTGGGGCTCGTGCGGGCCACCCGGCATTTCGCGGCCGGACGCATATGGGTGCGCCGGCCCGTGGTCGCCTTTCGTCTGGTGGTGGACTTCCTGCGGGAACTCACCGTGTCGACACTGCAGGTCGCCGCCACCGTGATGAGTCCGCGACTGCGGATTCGTCCGGCTTTCATCGTCGTGCCCCTCGCGCTCGCCGACGATTTCGCCATCACGATTCTGGCCAACATGATCACCCTGACCCCGGGAACTCTCACGCTCGACATCGCCCCGGATCGCTCCGCTCTCTATGTTCACTGCCTGTCGGTGGACGACGTCGAAGAGGTCCGGGCTCGGATTCGACGGTTGTTCGAACGGCCCATCGAGGAGGGCGTAACGTGCTCGATCTCGCCATTGACGTGAGCCTGGTGGGCCTGGCGTTGTCGCTCGCGCTCTGCGCGATCCGTCTCGTTCGCGGCCCGCACGCGGTCGATCGCGTGCTGGCGCTCGACACCATGACCGTCAATGTCGTCGCGTTGCTCCTGGTGCTGTCGGTGGCGTGGCGAACGGAGGTCTTCCTCGAAAGTATCCTGGCCCTGGCTGTACTGGCGTTCGTCAGCACCGTGGCCATCGCCAAGTATCTGATGCGCGGCCGCGTAATCGAATGACGTATGGAGACCGCCGCCGCCATCTTGCTGCTGCTGGGCACCGGGTTCACCCTGATCGCCTCCGTCGGTCTGGTCAGGCTTCCGGATTTCTACACCCGGATGCACGCGCCCACGAAGGCCGGAACCGTCGGCGTGAGCAGCATCGCGGCGGCGGCGGCCATGGCCTTGCCGGGCGATCCGATCGAGATCGCCCTCAAGGCCGCCCTGATCATCGCTCTGCTGTTCGTCACCGCCCCGATCGGAGCGCACATGCTGGCGCGGGCCGCGCGCTCCGCTCGGGTACCGGCCACCGAGGCAACGCACGTCGACGAACTGCCGCCCGCCGGGCCCCTCTGATCGGCGGTTGACTTACCTTTGCATTCGGACTACCGCTCAATCCGGATACACGGATCGATATGGCGACCCCATCGATGCTGGAGTGGATGAACGCGCTCGGCGACGCGACCCGCGCGCGGCTGGTGCGAGCCGTGGAGCACGCCGAACTGAGCGTCGCCGACCTGTGCGCGATCCTGCAGCTGCCGCAGTCGACGGTCAGCCGTCACCTGAAGGTCCTGCGCGACGCCGGTTGGGTCGCATCGCGAACCGAAGGCACCAACCATTTCTACCGTCTGGCCGCGGCCGACCTGGAGCTGCCGGCGCGCCGGCTCTGGGCTCTACTGCGCGAACAACTCGCGGGCCGCCGTGACGTGGAGAACGACGACCGGCGGCTGGCCGCGATTTTGGCGGCCCGGCAGACGCGTTCGCAGGCGTTCTTCAGCTCGGCGGCGGGACAGTGGGATCGCCTGCGGCGCGAGCTTTTCGGCGATCGCTTTGATCTCGTCGCGCTGGGGGCCCTGCTCGACGAGGCCTGGATCGTCGGCGATCTCGGCTGCGGCACCGGTCAGCTCAGCGAGGTGCTGGCGCCGTTCGTTCGCCGCGTCGTCGCCGTCGACGGTTCCCGTGCGATGCTGACGGCGGCGCGGCGCCGTCTGAACGGCACGGGCAACGTCGAATTGCGGCACGGGCGTCTGCAGGCGCTACCCATCGACGACGCGGCGCTCGACGCGGCATTGAGCTGCCTCGTACTGCACCATGTCCCCGACCCGGCGGCGGCGCTGCGCGAGGCGGCGCGGGTTCTGCGCCCGGGCGGGCGCCTGTTGATCGTCGATATGCTGCGCCACGACCGCCGCGAGTACCGGCAACAGATGGGCCACGAGTGGCTCGGCTTCGAACCGACGGAGTTGAGCGGGTGGCTCGCCGAGACCGGCTTCGATCGTGTTCGCGTGCAGTCCCTGCCACCCGCTCCGCAGGTGAAGGGTCCGGCACTATTTGCCGCGTCGGCGAGGCGCACCGCGTCGCCGGCCGGCACCAACAAGCGCAACGCCATCAAACCCAACAGGAGGAACGCATGAGCAAGACCGCGGAGTTGAAGAAGGCAGCGCCACACCTGACTGCCGATCGGCCGCCGTTCAAGGTGAAGGATCTGTCGCTGGCGGCGCTCGGCCGCGCCGAGATCCGGCTCGCCGAGCAGGAAATGCCCGGCCTCATGGCCTTGCGGCAGAAGCACGCCGCCGCACAGCCTCTCCAGGGGGCGAAGATCATGGGCTCGCTGCACATGACGGTGCAGACCGCCGTCCTGATCGAGACGCTGACGGACCTCGGCGCCGATGTGCGCTGGGTGTCGTGCAACATCTTCAGCACCCAGGACCACGCCGCGGCGGCGGCCGTCGTCGGCCGCACTGGCACCGTCCACGACCCGCGCGGCGCCGCCGTGTTCGCCTGGAAAGGCGAGTCACTCGAAGACTACTGGTGGTGTACGAACGAGGCACTGGTGTGGCCGGACGGTTCGGGGCCGGACCTCATCGTCGACGATGGCGGTGACGCCACGCTGCTCGTCCACAAGGGACTCGAGTTCGAACGGTCCGGCGCGGTACCGGGCTTCGACGCAAACAGCGAACCCGAGGAGTGGGGCATCATCCTCGATCTGCTGCGCCGCCTGCAGAAGAACGCGCCGGGGCAGTGGGAACGCATCAGCACCCGCATCCGCGGCGTGAGCGAGGAAACGACCACCGGCGTGCACCGTCTCTACGAGATGGCGAAAAAGGGCACGCTCCTTTTCCCCGCCATCAACGTCAACGACTCGGTAACGAAGAGCAAGTTCGACAACATTTACGGCTGCCGGCATTCGCTGATCGATGGTCTCAATCGCGCCACCGACGTGATGCTGGGGGGTAAGATTGCCGTAGTCTGCGGTTTCGGCGAAGTGGGCAAGGGCTGCGCCGAGTCGCTGCGCGGCCAGGGCTGCCGGGTGATCGTTACCGAGATCGACCCGATCTGCGCACTGCAAGCGGCGATGCAGGGCTACGAGGTGGCAACGGTCGAGGACTACGTGCGCACGGCCGACATCTTCGTCACCGCGACCGGCAACTTCGGCATTATCACCGCGGCACACATGGCGCAGATGAAGGACAAGGCGATCGTCGGCAACATCGGCCACTTCGACAACGAAATCGACATGGCCGGCCTCGCCAGGCTCCCCGGAATCGAGAAGATCAACATCAAGCCGCAGTATGACGAGTGGGTCTTCCCCGACGGCCACTCCGTGCTCGTCCTCGCCGAAGGGCGCCTGCTGAATCTCGGCTGTGCCACCGGCCATCCGTCGTTCGTCATGAGCGCGTCGTTCACCAACCAGGTCCTGGCGCAACTCGAACTGTGGCAGCACAACGCGGAGTACGAGCGCAAGGTCTATATGCTACCGAAGCAACTCGACGAAGAGGTGGCCCGGCTGCATCTCGGCAAGCTCGGCGTCAAGCTTACCCGTCTGACGCCGCAGCAGGCGGAGTACATCGGCGTCGCGGCCGACGGCCCATACAAGCCGGACCATTATCGGTACTGAACGGGGGCATCGCCGCCCCCTCGGCGGCCGGAACGGGACGCCGGAGGGGCGAGCCCGCCGTTCTCGCGTCGGTCGCGCTGCCGCGCCGCCGTAGCGGCGCGTTCGCTTCGGAAGTGCCTCAGCCCAGCAGCCGGAGTTTGTTCCTGGCGGCCTTGCCGACCTTGGTGCGGCCGAGCTTGCCGGCGAGGTATTGGAGCACCTCGCCGGCCACGGCGCGCTCGGCCGGCGTCCCCTCGGCAAGGTTGAAGCCGACATAGAACAGTTCCTCCGGTGCCAGCGCGCGCTCTTTCCGCAGGCGCTCGCCGACCGGCATGGCGCCACCGGCCAACTCGCGCAGCCGATCGAGGGCGGGGTCGTGCCGGCGCACGGCACCGCCCGCCACCCGCTTGTGCGCCTTGAGTTCGCACAGCGCCAGCGCGTACTTCGCCTCGTCACCGAACGCCGGCGTGTCGCGCAGCAGCCCCAGCCAGCGCGCCGCCACTGCGTATTCCTTCTTTTTGCGCCGCTGTTCCGCCGCGGCGCGAATGCGTTCCAGAATCCCGTCGCCGTCCAGCTGGCGCAGGACGTGAAGGAAGGCGCTGTACAGGCGGTCTTCCCGCTCGTCAACGGCGGCCGCGAACCGCCGCCACAACTCGTCGCGCACGTCCTTGCGCCAGGCGCGATCGTGCGCAAGGGCGATCTCGGCAAGCGTCCACGCCCGGCGTTCGTCGTCGCAGGCGAGCAACTCCTTCATCACCGCCGCGCGCGCCGCCGGGGTCCTCTTCAACGTCGAGGCCGCCTCGCTGCGCCGGGCGTAGCTGGCGTCGCCCAGATATCCGATGAGCTGCTTGACCACGGCCCCGGAATCGAAGGTTCCAAGGCTGTGCACGGCGAAGCGCTTGACCACCGGCTGGGGACTCTCGGCGAGGCGCTGCAGCCGTTCGAGGTGTTTGCGCTCGAACGACTGACCCTCGAGTAGCGACACGGCCGGCCTGAGAATGCCGGCCTCGTCGTCTTCGTCGAGCAGGGCCAGCAGCGCCTCGACCTCTGCCGCCGGCAGGCTCTCGCCGCGCAGGCACTGGAGCAGAGCGCCAAGGGCATGGGTGCGCACCGCGTGCGGGTGGTCCTTGGCCAGCAGCGGGAACAGGCGCTTGCGGCAGCGCGGTTCACCCAGAGCGCCAAACAGCTTGAGGGCGGAAACCAGGGCAACGCGGTCCTCGTGCACGTCCTCGGCAAAGCGCTCGACGCGGGAGTAGAACCCCTTGCGGTCGGCTTCGGACAGGTCGCGCACGGCGGCCTCGAGCAGCTCGCCGACGAGGCGGTTGAGGTCGTAATCGCCGCCCGCCATGAGCTGGAAGAGGAGATCGAAGGCAGCCGTCGAGCGCACCCGCCCGCAGAGATCGGCGATGGCGTTCAAGCGCCGCCGCGGGGCGTCCTTGAGCAGTTTACGCGCGGCGCTGACCGTCGCAGCGCCGTAGGCCGACAGGATCTCCGTGGCGCGCCGGCGCACCGCATCGTCGTCGCTGTCGAGCAGGCCGAGCAGATCGTCGAGCGCGGTCTTCGGCCGGACCCGCGCGAGGAAGTTCAGCGCGAAATCGCGTACGACAACATTGGGCCCGCGCAAGGCCCCGCGCACCGCCGCCACGACGGGATCGTCGCCGCAGCCAAGCTGCGCCAGCACCAGCAACGCCGCGCAGCGCAACTCCACGTCCGGCGCACCGACGAGCCCCGCCACCGCCTTCAGCGTCTTGTCCATGCCGGCCTTCTACCAAGCGCGGCCCGCCGGGGGAAAGCGCGCGCGGCACCTTGCGACGACCCGTCAAGCGCCGACGCGCAGCTCGTGATTCACCCACAGAACGGCGCCAAGCAGCAGCATCGCGCCGGCCTGGTGCGCGGCGGCCCAGGCGACCGGGACCATCTGCAGCAACGTCGCAATGCCGAGGGTCGCCTGCACGGCGATCATGGCGAGCATCAGGTCGGCCGCCAGTCGGGACCGCGGCAGCTTCACCGCCCCCCGCACCCGCCACCACAACCACGGCCCCAGCCCGCTCAGGAACCCGGCGAATAAACGATGATCGAACTGCACCGTCGTGATGTTGTTGAAGAAGTTCATCCACCACGGCGTGAGCTCCCACATCCCCGGCGGCACGAGGTAACCGTTCATGAGCGGAAATGTGTTGTATGCGTACCCCGCCCGCAGACCCGCCACCAGGCCGCCGGTCAAGACCATCAGGTACACGACTCCCACCACCCCGGCCGCCAACCGCCGCACCCCGACCGGCGCCGACGGGGTCGCCGTCCGCGCCCGCAGAAGATCGAGTGCCGTCCACAACATGAGAGCGAAGATCAGAAATGCCAGTCCAAGGTGCGCGGTCAGTCGATACGGACTGACCCAGGGGTCGTCCACCAGACCGCTGCGCACCATGTACCAGCCGAGCAGCCCCTGCAGCGCCCCGAGCCCAAGAAAGGCGAACAGCCGCGGCACGAGGACACGGTCGACGCGGCGCCGCACCACAAACCAGACCAAAGGCAAGAGGAAGACTACGCCGATGCTGCGGCCGAGGAGACGATGCCCCCACTCCCACCAGAAGATGAACTTGAATTCGCCCAGCGTCATGCCCTCGTTCACCTTGCGGTATTCCGGGGACTCGCGGTACTTCGCAAACGCCTCCAGCCAATCGCCTTCGGACAACGGCGGGATCGTCCCCATCACGGGCTGCCACTCGACGATGGACAATCCCGAACGGGTCAGCCGCGTCACGCCGCCGACCACGGTGGTGGCGAACACCATGAAGCAGCAGGCCAGCAGCCAGTACGCGATCGGGCGTGACGAACCGTTGCTCATACGCTCTTCATTGTCTCAGTTGGCGCACACGATTCCAGGCGTCGACGGCCACAAGTCCCCCACCCCGCGTCGTGAGGAGGATGCGCAGAGGCGCGCTCTCGATTCTGCCGACGCGCCGCCCCGTGCTGCTGCCCGCGGCGCGGCCAGGGATCGGGTCGCCGGGCACGTTCAGCGCGTCTTACGGATCTTCGCCGCCGGGGCGGCGGTTCCGGCAGGCCTGGCGCGCGGGGCGGCCGCCACCGCCGGATTTACGCTCGCGCTCGGCGCCATCGCCGCGCCGGGGTACAGCTTGACGAGGGTCAGCACGTTGCGGCCGCCGCTGCTGTGGTATCGCACCCGATCGCTGAAGGCGTGCATGATGTAGAGTCCACGGCCGCCTTCCTGCAGGCCGGCGCGGTCGTCGCAGTCGACGGGAGGAAGGCGGACCGCCAACTTTTCCAACGCCCGGCCGGTGTCGCACACCTCGAACGTAACGGCCTCGGCACCGACCGTGACCACCACCTCCACCCGGTGCCCGGCCTCGCTGCCGTAGGCGTGCTTGATGACATTGTTTACCGCCTCGACCACCGACACCTCCGCCTCGTAAGCCGCTTGCTCGCTAAGGGGAATCGAAGCGCAAATCTTATTGACCGCCAAACCGACGAGGAAGACGTTCTCGATCCGACTGTCGATGGCGAGGGTTATCGCGCCGGCGCGCATTGAGAGTATCCTTTCCGATCTTCCCTACCTGGCAAGAGCCGCGACCGCGTCGCCAACGTCCGTAAACATCTGGAACACCTTGTCGAGCCGGGTCAGCTTGAACATGCTCCTCACGGTGTCCCGCGCCCCGCAGATCACGAGATCTCCCTGCCCGGCGAGCTGCTTGAGGACGGCGACGATCACGCCGAGGCCGCTGCTGTCGATGAACTCGATTTCGCGAATGTCGAGCACAATGCGAGAATGGCCCTCGTCGATTAGAGCGACCATCTTATCCTTGAAAGGCGACGCCGACCGCGCGTCGAGGCGCTTCTCGAGCAACGTCACGACGAGAACATTGCCTTCGCTCCGGTGTTCCAACTCCATAAGACTCTCCTCGCGCGGTCAGGCGGTCTCTCAGTCCGCCCCCGCATCCGCCATACCGGCGACGCCGCGGAACTCTATGGCGACCAGAGTTATGTCGTCCTGCGGACGCTCGCTGGCGCCGAACCTGCGCATCGATTCCATTACCCGCTCGCACACTGTCTCGATCGATTCCCCGCCGCCGGCGCGCAACTCCGCCGCCAGTCTCTCTTCTCCGTACATCTCGCCGCTGCCGTTCTCCTGTTCGAGGATGCCATCGGTGTACAGGTAAAGCCGGTCACCGGTCCGCAGCGTGACCTCTCCCTCCTCGAACGGTGTGGCACTGCCGAGGCCGATGATCGTCCCGCCGGCGGCCAGCATCTCCGACTGGCCGTCGCGCCGCACGACGATCGGCATCGGGTGACCGGCACGGCTGTAGCGCACGTGGCCGGTCGCCAGGTCGAACACCAGGTAGCAAATCGTAAAATACTTCTCGAACCGCTCGATGGGGTACTCACGGTCGAGTCCCGCCAGTACCTCACTCGGGGCCGGAATCGAAAAGCCGCCGGTGGTTTCGCCCTCGCGCCTCACGCTGTATCCAAGCAGCGGCGACAGGCTCTGGGAAACCGACACCGTCACCATTGCCGCGGGCACGCCGTGGCCGCTGACGTCGACCACGTACGCTACCAGATGGCGGTCGTCGAGGCGGTAGAGATTGAAGACGTCGCCTCCGATTCGGTCGCAGGGCTCGAATATCCAGCGCACATGCACGGCGTCATCCACGGGCGCCGCCCGGGGAATCAGGCTCACTTGAATGTCACGGGCCGCCTCGAGGTCGCGATCGAGGTTCTCTTGCTTCTCCAGCAGATCGCGGTTGGCCGCCACCAGCTCCTGCGTCAGATGGCGGATCTTAAGATGGCTGCGGACTCGCGCCAGCACTTCGGCCTGGTCGAACGGCTTGGTGATGTAGTCGACGGCACCGAGATCCAGCCCCTTGACCTTATTGGCGGTCTCGGTCAGGGCGGAAAGAAAAATAACCGGAATATCCGCCGTCGATGGATCCTTCTTCAGCCTGGAGCAGACCTCGTAGCCGTCCATGAGCGGCATCATGATGTCGAGGAGGACGAGGTCGGGATGTTCGCGTCGCGCCGCGGCCAGCGCCTGGGCGCCGTCCGCCGCCTGCAGCAGGGCGTAGCCCTCCTTGCGCAGGATGCCCATGAGCACCTGCCGATTGATGTCGTTGTCGTCGATGATGAGAATTTTGTCCGGCGCCGCCGGACGAACCGTGGGTCTACCTGCCTCCAGTGTCACAGCCGCGCCTCTCCCCCCGGAGTCCCCCTCTCCGGTGTGTTTCATGAATGCCATAATTGCGGTGCTTGTCATAGGTTGCCGGATGGTCAGGCGGTTTGGCGGCATGGGTTTCGGGGTGTTACGCTGCCGGGCAAAGAGGTGGTCTCCGGTCAGCCTCTTGCGGTATCTCAGCCGGACTTCAGGGAGCCCTTTATGCGCCTCGAACTCGTCGTCTTCGACATGGCCGGTACGACCGTTTATGACGGCGATGCGGTTAACGTGTGCCTGCGGGCCGCTCTCGATGCCGCCGGCTTTGCGGTCACGCGCGACGACGTAAACGCCGTAATGGGTTTACCGAAGCCGGAAGCGATCCGACACCTGGCAATGGGCCGTGCGGGCGACCGGGCGACCATCTCGCCGGCGCTGGTCGCGGTTATCCACGAGGACTTCGTCGCCCGCATGATTCGCCACTATCGCGAGGACCCCGAAGTCCGGCCCTGCGACGGCACCGAGGCGCTGTTCGCCCGCCTCCACCGGGCCGGGGTGAAGATCGCGCTCGACACCGGGTTTAGCCGCGACATCGCCGACATCGTCTTGCAGCGCTTCGGATGGGCACGCGATGGCCTGGTCGACGTAACGGTCACCAGCGACGAAGTGCCGCGTGGACGGCCGTTCCCCGATATGATTCGGCGGGCCATGGAGCTGACCGGCGTCGGCGACGTCGGACACGTTGCCAAGGTCGGTGACACGCCCGCCGATCTGCGCGAAGGCCTGGCCGCCGGCTGCACGTTCGTCGTCGGCGTGACCAGCGGCTCCCACACGCGCGAGGAGTTACTGGCCTTTCCGCACACGCACCTGATCGCACATCTGAGCGAACTGGCGGTCGTCCTCGGACTGCCGCAATCGTGAGTGCGGGCATGACCGAGCAACGACCTGCGGGAGCCGCCGACAAGAAGCTGTTCACACCGGGCCCCCTCACCACGAGCCCGAGCGTCAAGCAGGCAATGCTGCGCGACCTCGGGTCGCGCGATTTCGAGTTCATCGAGCTGGTGCACCGCGTACGCATCCGACTCCTCGCCCTCGCCGGCGTTTCGCCAGCGGCCGGCTACGAGGCCGTCCTCATGCAAGGCTCGGGCACGTTCGCTGTCGAGGCCGTTCTCGGCTCCTCGGTGCCGCGCGATGGCAAGCTCCTGGTCATCGCCAACGGCGCTTACGGCGAGCGCATGCTGCGCATCGCCACCGTTCTGGGCATCGCCAGCCGGGCCCTGCGCTGCCCCGAAGACGCCGTGCCCGAGGCGGTCGACGTCGAACGGGTTCTGGCCGCGGACCCCGCGGTGACCACCGTCGCCATCGTACACTGCGAGACCACCACGGGTATCGTGAATCCGATCGACGCAATCGGCACCGTCGTATGCCGTTTCGGCAAGACTTACTGTGTCGATGCGATGAGCAGTTTCGGCGGGATCCCGCTCAACCTCGCCGGCGGAACCATCGACTTCGCAATGACTTCGGCGAACAAATGCCTGGAGGGTGTGCCGGGAGTGTCGATCGTTCTCGCTCGGCGATCGGCCATCGAAGACGCCGCGGCGGCGCGCAGCCTCAGCCTCGACCTGCGCGCCCAGTGGCGCGGGCTGGAGGCCGACGGCCAGTTTCGCTTCACGCCCCCCACCCACGTCATCCTGGCCCTCAGTCAGGCCCTCGACGAACTCGCCGCCGAAGGCGGCGTGTCCGGTCGCGCCGCGCGCTACGCCGCGAACCACGCCCGTTTGCTCGCCGGCATGCAGGAGCTGGGATTCGAACCGTATCTGCGTTCCGCACTCCGCGGGTACGTGATCGCTTCTTTTCGCTACCCCGTCGATCCGCACTTCGACTTCGAGACCTTCTACGCACGCCTCAACGAGAGGGGACTGGTTATCTATCCGGGCAAAGTGAGCCGGGCCGATTGCTTCCGCATCGGCACGATCGGACGGCTCTTCCCGGATGACATCGACCTCCTGCTGGCGACGATCCGCGCAACGCTATTGGAGATGGGCGTGGCCTTACCGGTCCGGTAACGGGATCGGCGCCGCGCGCCGGCGCCGGCGGGGGCCCTGCTTGCCCCGGGCGCGGGGGGGCCTCGATCGACTGGCCGGAGGCGGCCGCGTCGCGCTTATCGCCGCGGCGCAACCGGCGACAGCCAGCAGGACGCGCAGCCATTCCCAGGCGGACCACTGCCACAACACGGTGGCAATGCGACCGGCCGGCACGCCATTCGGCGTCGCCAGCAGGCGCGACATGGGCCAGTGGAAGAATCCTCCAATCGCCGCGATACCCAGAACCGCCACGCACGCAAGCGCGATCCGCACCCGGCGATCGCGTTCCTGCCACACCTCCACCACCCCACCCAGCGCCGCCAGACAAGCCAGGACGACAATGACCGCCGTAAGCCAGTCGATTCGCCAGGCGTGTCGGCCGAACCACTCGTTCACCCCCGGCGGCGGCAACGATTGCCAGAACGGCACCAGGGCGGCGGCGTCGAGAAGCATGACGCCGGCCAGAAGAGCCAGCAGGACGGCAGAAAGGCGAACCAACATGATCGCTCGCTCAGGCACGGTTGCAGGCGGACGGTAGCATAGACGGAAGACGACGGAACTCGCGTCCTGGGCCGCGAGGTTCGCCGTTCGTCCTCCGTTCCAGGTCGGCCATTGGCGGCGAGAGCGCCTACGGCCGCGGGCGGGATGCGGGACGACGACGCCTCACCGGGGTGATTTTCTTCTCCGGAGATGCCACTGTTTCGCTTGTATGGCCGAGCCCCGTCGCCGCCGCTGGCTGAGCACCATGACCGCCCTCGGCGTGCTCGTGCCGGTGGCCGCGTTCGTAATCTATTCGAGCTTCCAGATCGGCGAGGTCGAATGCGAAGTCTGCATCGCCTTCGACGGGCGCGAGGTCTGCCGAACCGTAACCGGGGCCAGCGAAGAGGAAGCCCTGCGCGCCGCCATCGACAACGCTTGCGCTCTGTTGGCCGGCGGGGTGACCGACACCATCCGCTGCTCGCGCACGCGGCCGGTCAGGGCAGAATGTCGGCCGGCGGGCGGGGTCTGATGACCTGGAGGCTGGCGCGGCTCACTTCCGGCCCGGTCTGACCAGCAGGCCGGCGGCGAGGACGCCGAGGAGGATAGCCGCAGCAGAGCCCGGTGCGTTTCGGCGGCGCAAATTGCAGCCGGATGAACCGCCGCCGTCATCATCCGACTCACCATCGCCCGGTCGTGTCGGCGCGGGTGGACGGCGGGTTGACGTGGGCCGGGGCGTCGGCGAGTCGCCAAACGTTGGACTTGGCGTACCGGGGCCAACGGTGTTGGTCGGTAACGGCGGGAGCTCGCTGACACTGGTATTGCGGAACACGGTGGCGTTGTCCGCGCCTTCATTGACAACCACGAGGTCAGGCAACCGATCCGCAAACAGGTCCGCCGCCGCCACAGCCGCCGGCCCGCGGCCGACGCTGAAGCGCCGCCCGCCGTCGAAGCTGCCGTTACCCCTGCCTTCGAACACGACCAGGGAATCGTCAGCGGTCCCGACAACTACCAGGTCCGCGTGCTCGTCGACGTTCAAGTCCATGGCACGCACCGTCACCGCGCCCGGGGCGACAGGCAGATCGGTTGCCGCGCTCAGATCGCCGTCGCCCTGGTTGAGTAGAATGCGAACGATGCCTGCCTCCGCGCTGAGCACGGCAACGTCGACCGTTCCGTTACCGTCGAAGTCGGCGGTGTCCAGAGCCGTCGGAACTACCGTCAGACCGGTGACCACCCGACCGCCGAAGGAGCCGTCGCCGTTACCGCGAACGAGATCGAGCGACGCGGGATCGGTCACTGCGGCAATCAGATCCGGCACCGCGTCGCCCGTAAGATCCGCGACCGCCGCTGCCACCGCGAGTCCACCGACCTCAACCTCACGGGAGGCGCTCAATTCTGTACCGGTCGAAAGCAGCACACCGACCAGATTGGCCTGCGACCGCGTCACGACCACGTCGCCCAGGTTGTCGCCGTTGACGTCGGCGGTCGCAATACTGCCGATCAGAGCGTCAGTGCGCACCGTCAACGGGGGACGGAAGTTCCCACTCGCGGCGCCGATCAAGAGCAGGAACGACGGGGACTCGGCGACCCCGACCACGGCATCCACAAGCCCGTCGGTTCCGATCTGCAGGGTATGAACCGACACCGGCGTCATCGGCAGCGGAATATCCACGGGCGCACGCAGCGCCCCACGGCCGTTGCCCCGCAGCATGGAGAGCGAGTTGTTCCCACGGTTCGCGACGAGAGCATCGACGAATCCGTCCCGGTCGACGTCCGCCGCCGCCACGCTCACGGGCTGCCGCGCCGCCGGATAGTTGTTGGCGCCGACGAAGGCGCCGCCGCCGCGACCCCGCAGCACTGACACACTGCCCCCGGTGCTATCGGCGACGGCAATATCGACCGCGCCGAGGGTGTCGTTGTCGAACTCACCGAGAACCAGTGTTGTCGGCCCGCGGCCCACGAGCACGCGGTTGATCGGTTCGAAAGTGCCGTTGCCGTGTCCGGCCAGAATCGACACATCGTTGGAGCCGCTGTTGGCGACGATGAGGTCCGGAAGTTGATCGTTGGAGACGATCTGCAGGTCGTCATCGGCAATTGCGACACCCGCCGGCGCGACGCCGGTAGCGGCCGTCTGACGGGCGACAAACGCCCCACGACCGTCGCCCCGCCACACCGAAACCGTGTTGTCGCCTTTCTCGGCAACCGCCAGGTCCGGATTGCCGTCGCGGTTAACGTCGCCGAGGGCGAGGGCCGCCGGCTCCCGGCCGGTTGTAACGGTCGGGCCGCGCGCAAAGGAACGGGACCCCAGTGCCAGCAGGATGGTCACCGTGTCGAAAGTCGGATCGGCAACGGCAATGTCCGCCAGGCCGTCGCGGTTCAAATCCGCAACCGCCATGGGTCCCGGTATGCCGCCAACCACGAGCGTAGTAACCGGCACGAGCTCACGGCCGGCACTGACTTCTGCAAAGACGACGCTCCCGGTGCCGGCGTCGGCAACGGCCAGCAGGTTGCCGATGGCCACGATCGCTCGCGGCTCCTCCGCTATCGGCACACTCGATGGCGTCTCGAAGCGGCCGTCGCCGCGGCCGAACACCAGGGTGACCGTGCCGTCCCCCGCATTGGCGGTCGCGAAGTCAAGGGCGCCGTCGAAGTCGAAGTCGCCGGTAACCGCGCCTTCGGGACTCGCGCCGACGACGACCGCCGGCCGCAGCGTAAACCCACCCGTGCCACGCGCAAGCATCAATCGAGCTGAACTTCCGTCGCGGTCGGCGACGATAATGTCAGCGGTGGTGTCGGGTACCGGTGTGACGTTGGCGTTGAAGTTGCCGGCGGCCAACCCACTCGGATAGCTGCCGGTCAGAAACGCCGGAGCGAGGCGGAAGGTGATGGCCGTGCCCGTTGCCTGAGGCGTCGGCGTCGGGGTGGTTGACGGCGACCTGGGAATAGTCGGGGTCGGGGTGCGCGTCGCGCCCGTCGGCGTCGCGGTGCGGGTTGGCCCGGTCGGGGTCGGGGTGCGCGTCGCGCCCGTCGGCGTCGCGGTTGGCGGCGTCTGCGTGCCAGTGGCAACACCAGTCGCCGAGGGCGTCGGCGTTGCCACGGGCAAAGGGGTTACGGTCGGCGTCTGTTTGCGCGGAGTCTTCGTCGGGCGCGGGGTGCGGGTCGGCTCCGGGGTACGGGTCGGGCCGGGCGCGGCGCCCGCCGGCGCACCGACCAGGATCGCAGCCACAATCAGCAGGAAGGCGGCAGTCAAACCTACCGCTCGGAACGGAGTCACGCCCGGCTCTTTCGGAGTTACGGAATCGGCACGACCTCGTCCCGAGGAACAGCCCGGGGACGGGGTTTCGATCATGGGTCGAGCATCCCGTCCGGGGCGGCCTTTTTCAAGCCGAAAGCGGCCGCCGCGGCGGTGCGGTCACAGAACGGTCAACTGCCCGCCGAGGCGCCAGTCGATTCCGCAAAGGCCTGGCTCAGCAACTGGCCGAGCTCGCCACTGGCCGCGAGTTCTTCCACGACGTCGCAACCGCCGACGAACTCGCCCGCGATGTACACCTGCGGAAGTGTCGGCCACTTCGAGAAGACCTTGATCGCCTCGCGCTTCTCGGGATCTTCGAGGATGTTCACGTGCGCAAACGGCTTACCCGCGGCCCGCAGCACCTCGACGGTGCGGGCCGAAAAGCCGCACATCGGAAAGCTGGGCGTGCCCTTCATGTAGATGATCACCTTGTTCGCCGCGATCTCGTTCTTGATATCGGCCATCACGTCTCGCGCCATTTCTTTCTCCTTCGCCCGACCGGGATCAGCCCTGCCGGGTCCACTCTTCCGGGGTGTAGGCCTTGATGGACAGCGCGTGCACGCGATCCGCCATCGCCCCTTTCAGGCTCTCGTACACGAGTTGATGCCGGGCGACGAGACGCTTACCCGCGAACTCCGCAGCCACGACGGTCGCCTCGAAATGATTGCCGTCGCCCACTGTGTCGATCACGCGCACCGTCGCTCCCGGCACACCTGCACGAATCAGCGCCTCGATATCGGCTGGACCCATCTAACCCTCACCGGTGTTCTGAGCGCCACCGAACATAACATGCGCCGATGCACCGGCAAGCGGGGCGTCCCCCTCGGCGTGCGCGGGCCGCCCCCTCGCTACCGCATCCGGCGGCGATACCAGGACGAAGCGGGACCGTCCGGGGCTCAGCCGCGCTCGTAGCGCCAGCCGGATTCGACGATCCACAGGCGATGGCGCGGGCCCGCCACGTCGACCTCGCCGGCCTCGTACCCTGCATCGCCCTCGTACAAGGAACAGGCGCCGTCCGCGGTGGTAAACAGCTTCGGCAGGAATCGCAGCACGCCGTCACGCGCCACTGCGGTCAGCACCGCGGAGACCGTCGGCTGACCGTCAAGGTAAGTCAACGTCACGAACGTCGGTGGAGGCAGAGTGATGGCGCCGGCTTTGTGCGCTACCAGCGCCGCCGCCGGACGCATCCACTCGTAGGCGTGAATCTCGCCCCCATCGACTTCGACTTGTTCATCTCCGACCCGTCCGACGAAGAACCAGGTGTCGAACCGCTTCGGCAAACGCATCGGAGTCACCCAGCGGGCGAAGGCCACCAGCGCATCCGCGTCAACCGCGAGCCCCGCCTCCTCGCGCGCCTCGCGGGCGGCAGCACGGCGGGCCGCCGCAACGACGTCATCCCCATCGCCAGCATAATCGTCGGGATCTATCCGTCCACCCGGAAAAACCCACGCCCCGCCGTGGAATGCCAGCTCGGCGTTGCGCTGGACCAGCAAGACCTCGCAGCCCCCCGGGCGGTCGCGCAATAAGACCACCGTGGCCGCCGGGTGCGCTGGGGATGGCGTCGTCGGCATACGGCCGATGTTTGTAGCGCGCCCTGGCCAGTCGCCGCAATCGCACTGGCTAGATGCAGCCGCCGGTGGACAGCTTCTCGCGTTCGGGTCCATTGACCGGGCCATCACGCTCGTGCGAATGAGGCCGGTCATGGACGAATCGGTTCTGCACGCGATTCGCACGCGGGCGCAGGCACTCGCTCAGAGCGTCATCGACGTCCGCCGCGACATTCACAGCAATCCCGAGCTGGGCAATTGCGAACGACGGACACCGGCCCTGGTCGCCGATACCCTGCGCCCTCTCGGCTTCGACATTCGCGAGGGCGTCGGCGGCACCGGCGTCGTGGCCACTTTACGCGGTGGCCGACCGGGCCGCACGATCGCACTGCGCGCCGACATGGACGCCCTGCCGTTAAACGAGGAGAGCGACCATGCTTACCGTTCGTGTGTTCCCGGCGTCATGCACGCCTGCGGACATGACGGACACGTGGCCATGGCACTCGGCGCGGCGCGTGTCCTGCACGAGCTGCGCGACCATCTCCGGGGCAACGTCAGGTTCCTCTTCCAGCCCGCCGAAGAGACCATCGGCGGCGCGAACGAGATGATCGCCGACGGTTGCCTGGCTGCCGATCCGCCCGTCGACGCCGTCTTCGGGCTCCACCTCTGGCCACTCATGCCGGCGGGCCAACTCAGTCTGAAGCCAGGCCCGATCATGGCCAGCGCGGATCTCCTGCGCATCGTCGTCAAGGGCGAGGGCGGCCACGCCAGCGAACCCCACACCTGCACCGATCCCGTGCCTGTGGCGGCCCAGGTCATCAACAACCTGCAGGCGCTGATCACCCGGCGCTTCGATGCCCGCAGTCCGGTGGTGGTAACGATCACGTACATGCAGGCGGGCTCGGCCTTCAACATCATACCGCCGGAGGTGGTGCTGGGCGGCACCGTGCGCACCGTCGACCCGGAGGTCCGCGCCGCAGTCCCGGCCCGCATCGAGCACCTGGTCCGGCACACGACGGCGGCGTTCGGTGCCGACGCGGAGGTCACTTACATCCGCGGCTCCGGCGTGGTGATGAACCACCCGGGTTTCACCGGGTTTGTCCGGCAGACGATTCAGGCCGCGCGCGGCAGCGAGAGCATCCACGACATGGCGCAGCCGATCATGGGCGCCGAGGACTTCGGAGCATTTCTGGAACAGGTCCCCGGCGCCTTCGCATTCCTCGGCGCGCGGCCCACGCACCAGGAGCCGTATCCGTGCCACCACCCCCGGTTCGACATCGACGAACAGGCGCTGCCGGAAGGGGTGGAGATCCTGGCAACGGTGGCGATGAAGTTCCTCGACCGGGAGGCGGAGGTAGACGGCTAGGAGCCTTCCCTTAATCCGGGCGCAGGGCCTGCCCCACGCCCCCGCGAAGGGACGCGGCGAAAAAGAGGCGGGCTGTCGGCGGCCACCGGTTGCTTCGCCCGCGCAAAGGCCATAGCGTTCGTGGGCATGCCGTCGGTGCCGCCGCGTCTCGCCGTGTTGCTCTCCGGGGAGGGGACAACCCTGCAGAATCTGATCGACCGGATCGCCGACGGTCGTCTCGGCGCGGAGATCGTCGTGGCGATTTCCTCGCGCGCCGGCGTTGGGGGTCTGGAACGGGCGCGGCGCGCCGGGATTCCCGCTATTGCAGTCGAGCGCAAGGCGTTTCCCGACGTCGACGCCTTCAACGACGCTCTGCACGCCGAACTTGGACGTCGACCCGTCGATCTCGTGGTGTTGGCGGGTTTCCTTTCTCCTTTTCAGTTGCGGGACCGCTACGTTGGCCGGGTACTCAACATCCACCCGGCACTCATCCCCGCGTTCTGTGGCAAGGGGCTCTATGGCGAGCGGGTCCACCGTGCCGTCATCGAGGCGGGGGTAAAGGTAACCGGTTGCACGGTGCACTTCGCCGACGACGAATACGACCACGGCCCCATCGTCTTGCAGGGATGCATACCGGTACTCGACGACGACACGCCGCAGACGCTGGCCGCGCGGGTGCAACAGTTGGAAAACGAGCTCTACCCGGCGGCAATCCAATTGTATGCCGAGGGGCGACTAGTGGTGTCGGGACGACGGGTCACGTTGCGCCCGCTGCCGAGCGCGACGGTGGCCGGCTGAGCGACGGCCGGACTAACTGCCCGACGCGGCGGGCTCGGCGGTCTTGGGCGGCTCCTGCTTGGGCGCCTCTCTTGGTTGCGGGCGGGCGGCAATGGCCTTTTTCTTCGAGGCACCGGGCGCCAGGATCATCCCCATTAGCCGGCCTTCCATGCGTGGCGTGCTGTCGATCGAGGCAATATCGCTCAACGCATCGCTGATCTTCATGAGTTTCTCGCGGCCCAGGTTCTGGTAGGCCATCTCGCGCCCACGGAAACGCAGCGCGAACTTCACGCGGTCGCCGGCGAGCAGGAACTCGCGCGCCTTCTGGATCTGGCGCTCGATGTCGCCCACGTCGGTGCGGTAGCCGAGGCGCAGCTCCTTGACCTGCGTGGTCGCCTGTTTGCGGCGCGCCTCCGACTCCTTCTTGTGCTGCTGGTACTTGAACTTGCCGTAGTCGAGGATGCGGCAAACCGGCGGCTGCGCCGTCGGTGCTATCTCGACCAGATCGAGCTGCGCCTCCTGCGCCATGCGCAACGCATCGTCCGTCGATACGATCCCGACCTGTGAGCCATCGGCCCCGATCAGTCTGACCTGGGGCGCCCTTATGTGGCGATTGATGCGATGCGCATCAGGGGGTGGGGGAATGAACCGTGGGCCTCGTCCGCGAAACGCCAAATGACCTTCCTTTCGCCTGCGCTCTCTTCGAACCGCTTCCGTCTTTACACCGCCGCACGCCGGGACACAATGGTCCAGTCGCAGGCGGCTGGTGGCACCGCTTAGCAGCGCCCCCAAAGGAAACCACCGCCCGACCTCGGCACAACCCGCGCCAGGCAACCGGGAAGTCTCGGGTCAACCTGTCGTCCGGACTTCCTTACCCTGCCCGGCCCATCGGGCGACTCAGACCTGGAGCAACACCCGCCACAGGGCGCCGGCGGCCACCACGTCGCTGACGTGGTAGCCCTGGGCCTCGGCGGCACGGGGAAGGTCGCGCACACCCTTGGGATCGTCGAGCCAGATCTCGACGTCCGTCCCCGGCGCAAGCTCCTCGAGCCGCACCCTGGCCTTCGCCCAACTAAGTGGACAGGGCACGCCACGCAGATCGATAAGTTCGGACATGGAAGGGGCTCCGGAGCTCCGGTCGTCAACGGTCGATCGACGTTTGTCGTTTGGGAATTGGGCTGGTAGTGACCGATCGGGTAGGGGGTCAAGCCGAGACGATGATTTGTGAGGTCGGGGACGGTTGCTATAGTCAGTGGCACCCATGATCGGAACTGGCGCAGCCGCGCAACGGCGGCAGTCTAGCAAAGCACAGTGCGCCGCACACGGTCGCGCCGGGTCTGGCGGCGTAGATTCTGTAGTGGCCTGACTCCCATGGGTGCCCCGGAAGCCGACAAGTACGTCCTCCGCCACAGCATGGTGCCGCCGCGAGGGGCGGGGTTCAGGATCGATTACGCCGCCGAGCTCAACGCTTCCCAGCTCGAGGCCGTGACGACCACCACAGGTCCCATTCTCGTGGTTGCCGGCGCCGGCACCGGCAAGACGCGGACGCTGGTTTACCGTGTCGCTCGGCTCGTCGAATCGGGTGTCGACCCGGGGGCGGTGCTGCTGCTCACTTTCACCCGCAAGGCCGCCGGCGAAATGCTCCGCCGTGCCAGCCGCCTCCTCGACGGCCGCTGCGACCGCGTCGCGGGCGGGACTTTCCACTCCTTTGCCAACATCACGCTGCGCCGATACGGCAGGGCCATCGGCATCGAAAGCGGCTTCACGATTCTCGACCGCGGCGATGCCGAGGACGTCATCAATCTGCTGCGCGCGGAGATGGAACTCGACAACAGGGAACGACGATTCCCGCGCAAGCAGGCGATCGCCGAGATGTTCAGCATGGCCGTGAACAAGTCGCGGCCGCTGCCTCAACTCGTCGAAGCGGAGTACCCGCTCCTCGTCGATCACCTCCCCGAACTGATCGAACTCAACGGCCGTTACACGGAGTATAAACGCACGCGCCAGCTACTCGACTATGACGACCTGCTCGTCCGTCTGCGCGAACTGCTCGCGGCCGGTGCGGAAATCCGGCAGCGCATCGGTCGCACGTACCGATACCTGATGATTGACGAGTACCAGGACACCAATGCCTTGCAGGCGGCCATCGTTAGGGACCTTGCCACCGAGCACGACAACGTGCTCGCGGTCGGCGACGATGCCCAGAGCATCTACGGCTTTCGCGGCGCCGATTTCCGCAACATCATGGATTTTCCCGCCCTGTTTCCCGGCACCCGAATTATCGCCCTGGAAGAGAACTACCGCAGCACCCAACCGATCCTCGACGTCTCCAATGCCATCATCGCCGGCGCCCGGGAGCGGCACCAAAAGACCCTGTTCACGCGCCGAAGCGCGGGATCGCCGCCGATGCTCGTAAGGGCCGACAGCGAACTCTTCCAGTCCCACTTTGTCTGCCAGCGCATTCTGGAACTGCGCGAAGAGGGAGTGGACCTGCGGGACATCGCGGTGTTGTTTCGCTCGAGCTTCCACTCGTTCGATCTCGAAATCGAGCTGGCACGGTGCAACCTCCCGTTCGTGAAACGCGGCGGTTTCAAGTTCATCGAGACCACGCACATCAAGGACATGCTGGCCCACCTGCGCGTTCTTCAGAATCCGCGCGACGCGGTCTCGTGGCACCGGATACTCCTGCTGCTCGACGGCATCGGCCCGCGGACCAGCGAGGAGATCGTGCACTGGATCATGACGGGCGGGGAACCGGCGACGCGCCTCGAAAGCTTTCCGCGCCGCTCCGTCGGCACCGTCCTGCACCGCCTTGCGGCACTGTTGCGCCGGATCGCCGAACATCCTCTTCCGGGCCACCAGATCGACGAGTTGCTGCGCTACTACGATCCGATCCTGAAGCGCCGCCATCCCGAGGACTACGCCAAGCGCCACCGCGACCTGGAACACTTCGCCACCATCGCCGCGCGCTACCGGGAACTGATGCCACTGCTGGCCGACATGGCGCTGGAACCGCCTGCCGACAGCGTCGGCGACGTCCTGGCAGCCGAGCCAGACGAGGGGCTGCTGACTCTGTCAACGATCCACTCCGCGAAGGGACTGGAGTGGCACACGGTATTCCTGATCTGGGCCGCGGACGGCCGGTTCCCTTCCTCGTACAGCGTCAGCGAAGACGATCTGGAAGAGGAACGGCGGTTGATGTACGTGGCCGCCACCCGCGCCAAGGAGCACCTGTACGTCAGTTACCCGGTCAACATCTTCGACCGCGGCACCGGAATGGTGACGGGCAAACGGTCGCGCTTCCTCGAAGGTATCCCGTCCGGCGTACTCAGGCCACTCGATCTCGTGCACGAGAGGTGGGCATGATGGCCCTCTTCGGGCTCGATGACGGCACCCTGAGGGAGCGCATCGCGGCGCTGCGCGGGCGTCTCGGCGAGCCGGGGGTGCGCGACAGGCTGGTCAATATTGCCCTTGGCGCCGGGGTCGCCATCGTGTTCGGAATGGCGATCTACATGATCATGAAGGGTCGCTGACGCGAGCCCGGCCCCGGGACATCTCAAAGGAAGCGGAGCATGCGGCGCTGCGCGAGCCGGCGCGTCACCTCGCGGACGTCCTGGGCGCGGTCGCGCCGGCAGACCAGCAACGCTCCGCCACTTTCGACAACGACCAGATCGCGAACGCCGACCAGTGCCACGAGTCGATCGGGCGCGTAGACGACACAACCGCCCGCATCGACGGATACCAGCGTGCCCACGGCAGCGTTCCGATCGCGGTCGCAACCCCACAGTTCCGGCATGGCACTCCAGCTACCGACGTCGAGCCATCCGAATCCCGCCGGGGTTACGGCTATGCGAGCGACCTCACCCTTCTGCCTGGCAACAGCCTGCAAGACCCCCACATCGACGGAAATGTCGGGCAAACGGCGGTAAGCGCGCTGCAATCGCGGCGAGGGGTTCGCCTCGGACCAGACCCCGGCGAGCCCTCGGCGCACAGCCGGCAAGCACTTGTTCAGAGCCGCAAGGAAGGTGCTCGCGTTCCAGGCGAACATTCCCGAGTTCCACAGATAATCGCCGCCTGCCACGTAGCGCCGCGCGGTCGCCAGGTTCGGCTTCTCGTGGAAGGCGCGAACCCACGCCGCCCGATCGCTCAACTCGCTCGGCACGGGTCGGCCGACGCGGATGTACCCGTACCCGGTCTCCGGGCGGGTCGGCTGCATACCGACGAGCACGAGGAAATCACCCTGTCGGGCCAGAGCACCCGCACGTGCCAACGCATCGCGCAAGGCATCCGCCTCCCGCACGACGTGATCGGCCGGGACCACCAGCATGAGACCGTCACCGCACTGAGTGACGATCCACTCCGCGGCCAGGGCGATGCACGCCGCCGTGTTGCGGCCGCGCGGCTCGACGAGAATGTTCTCGCGCGGCACTCGCGGCAACTGGCGGTGGACCTCCGCGGCGTGTTCCGCGGCGGTCACCACCAGCAGACCGCGCGCCGACACCAGCGGGATCAACCGTGCCGCGGTTTCCTGCAGCAGCGTGCGGCGGCCGGTCAGGGCCAGAAGTTGTTTGGGAAGCCGGCGACGGCCGAGCGGCCAAAACCTGGTACTGTGTCCGCCGGCCATGATCACGGCGAACGTCCGCGGGCGTGCCGATCGACCGCGTCGGGATCTCTCCCCGGGCAGTGCCATGGCGGCCGGGCTTGCGGCCACCGCGCCGGCGGCAGGGCGACCGGGGCGACGGACGTCAGAACTGACGCCGCGCCGTTTCAAGGCTCTGCGGTTCCTGGCGGTGTGGCAGCCAGTTGCCGTTCTTCGGCCGGCGCAGGTGCAGCCGATCGCTTACCAGCCGCATGACCAGCCCCAGCGGAAGAACCAGGACCACGTAAAAGGCGATCATCAGGAGGCGGGTCTGCACCACGCCAATGGCACGGGCGATCTGCTTCCAGCGTTCCCAGGTCGCCCGCGCCAGCCCCATGGCAGGAGCCGGCGAATCGACAACCTCGACGTCCGACTCGGGGGTGACCCGAGCCTCCGATGCGGGCACTGCGTTTGCCATATACAGACTGCCTTTATGACACGACGCGGGATCGTATCTCAAGCCAATTCACACTCCTCCCGTAGCCTCACTCGTCGGTAATCTCGGGGCGGCGGCCGCCGTCGGGGGCGGCGAAGGCGTTGCACCGTCGCCGGGCAGGGCCGTCACCGAGCCGGTCGGCTCCGGGGCCCTTATCGCCGGGGTTGGCGTGTCGGGCGGTGGCGTGAGAGAACCAGACGGACGGGTCGGCGTGCCCGGAGTAGGGGTTCCGCAGGTGGCGGTGCGCTCCGGCGTAAGGTCGCTCTCCGGAGTCGGCGTACCCTCGTCCGCGGACCCGGTTTCGGTGGTCTCGGGCGTCGGTGTCTTCAGTGGAGCGGCCCGCCATCCGCTGGCCCTTTCGCGCATCGCGGAGGTCGAGTCGGAATCCAGCGCCGCGTCGCCACCGACCGTCACCCCGTCCACGGCGACAATGCCGAACGCCTCCGGACCGATCGCCCGCGACCCTCCGCGTCCGGCAGCAACCGGGGCGGTCGTTTCCACCGAAACCCGCAATACGCCAACCCAGTCGCTCTGCCCGTCCGCACTGGGGACGGGAGCCGCGCTGGACACGAGGTCGACATCGACGAACCGATGCGGCGGCAGGAATGACACAGCGCTCACGGTTATCCTGGTTCTACCGTCGTCGTAGGAGTCCTGTGGCACACCACTGACCGGTACCACCGGGAGCGCGACCGTCACTTCCGCTCCGTTCGGGCGCGGCGCCACGCCGTATCTGTATGCGCCCCGCGGAAACAGGACCGAAATCGCCGGCCGGTCCACGACGCCGTCGAGAAAGATGTTGAGCGCCCAGGAATCGTAACCGTCGTCTTCGGTGAGCGGGCCCGGTTCGCCGACGAGCGTGAAGTCATGGTCGCCGGATTCGAGGGGGATCCGAATCCCGAAGTCGCCGGCGTTGAGTAACGGGGTAGTGAAGCTCTCCGGAGGCAGGCCCCGGAGAACTCCTAGGCCAAACCATCGCGACGACGAGAAGGTATGCCAGAGCTGTCCGGCCTCGATCGTCGCCGACTGCGGATCGAACCCTGTCGGCATACCGCGGAAATCGGCGGAATACACGACGATGCCGGTTATGGTCGACGCAGCCTGCACTCGGCCGCGGAGTGGAACCAGAACGCAGGCGAGGACAAGCAAAGCGGCGGTACGCGATAACATTAGAAGTCGATATCCTGGGTCACCGGGAGCGACCGCGCCAACCACGCCGGCGGTCTATCCGTCGGCGGGCAGATGCCCCGGTCTGAAGATGACTTTCTTGTCCTTCACGATCAACTGATCGTTGAGATAGAGCTGCACGGCCTGCGCAAGAACGGCCGCCTCGAGTTGCTGGCCGCGCAATCGCACATCTTCCAGAGTGTCTTCTCCGACCCGTATGTGGAATACGTCCTGCAATATGACCGGCCCCTGATCGAGTTGCTCGGTGACGAAATGCGCCGTGCAGCCGGAGACTCGCACGCCTTCCTCGTATGCCTGTTTGTAGGCGTTGGGACCCGGATGATAAGGGAGCAGGGACGGGTGGATGTTAATGATGCGGTGCCCGTACCGCTCGACCAGTCCCGCGGTCAGGATCTGCATGTAACGCGCCAAAACCACCAGATGCACATCGTACTCGCCGAGCTTCTCGATCAGGAAGGCCTCATGGGCGGCCTTGTCGGTCGAGGCGTGGAAGAAGAACGGAATGCCGTGGCGTTCGGCCAGCGGACGCAAGATGTCGTGGTTCGACAGCACGACGACAAGATCGCCGTTGAGTGCACCGCGATCGCGGTCCTCGATGAGCCGTTCGAGGCAATGCGGCTCCCGACTCACCAGTACGCCCACCCGGCGGCGTTCCCGGCGCCCGTGGAGCCGGATGCTGACGTCCATGTGAATCTCTTCGCCGATGCGCTTGAGGCCGAGGATCAACTCGTCCAGATTGCCGCTGAGATCGCGCAGGTCGACGAGCATCGTCATGATGAACAGGCCTTCGACGATACGCTGTTCGATGTCCTCGATGTTGATGCCGGAAGCGGCGAGAAAGGTCGAGATACGAGCCACGACCCCCTTCTGATCGCGGCCGATCACCGATACGATGGCGAGGTTCTTGTCCATAATACGGGTCTCCTCGAACGGCACACCTTACGAACTGCGCCGGCCATGGTCAATTTCACGGTTTGTCAGCCGCCCGACGGTGCGAAAGTCGACGGCAGCGATTAGAATTCACGTGGGCCTGACGCAGCCGGGTAGGCTGCGCGATGCACGGAGGGCAACCATGACCCCAAGAGACCGTGACCGATACCGGCAGAAGCTCCTGGAACGCCGGGAGGGACTGCTGCGCGATGTGGCACATGTCAGGGCCGAGATGGCCGGTCTCGCCGAACAGCGTGAACCCGAGTTCGAGGAGCAGGCCGGCGACGACCGGGCGACCCAGGTCCTCGATCGCCTCGATGCCCGCGAACAGGTCGAGCTCGAACTGGTGGAAGCCGCCCTTGCAAGACTCGACGACGGCCGCTTCGGCACCTGCGCCGCGTGCCAAAAGCCCATCGCGGTGCGTCGTTTGACGGCCCTGCCATGGACGCCTTACTGCCGGGATTGCGCCGAGGCAGTCGAACGCGGCACATCTGCGGGGGAAGAGCCCGAGGCACGTCCAGCGCCCCTGCCGCCTGACTATGCTTTGCTGACCGGCAGCGAGCTCGAAGCGGCGATTCGCGAACACCTGCACGAAGACGGCAGGGTCGATATGGACGAACTCCGCATCGTCTGTCGCGGCGCGGTGGTCCACCTCGAAGGGGTCCTGCCAAGCGCCGCCGAGAGGCAGATCCTGCTGCACACGCTCACCGACGTCATGGGCCTCGCCAACGTCGTCGATCGGCTGCGCATCAGCGAGGTGCCCTGGGAACGCGAGGACCGCACCGCCGACAACCTGGCCGCCGAGCAGAAGCCATGGGATCAAGCGGTCGGCAGCGAAGACATCGTCGAAGCTACCGAGGACGGCGCGGATTTCATGGCCCCGGACCGTCCCGTCCCGGACGAGGAATGATCGGCGATCGGCCCGGGGGGACGTCGGAGGAGGCGCCCTGGAATGTCCTGGTCACGGCACAGGAGGGTGCCGGACGGGATCTGAAGCGGCTGGTGAAACGGTTCGGAACCTTCCGAGCCAGCGGCTTTCGCAATGTCATCGTCGGCCACGTAGCCGCGGTGCCGGAGTTCTGCCGTGCGCTCGACGCCGAACTCGAACGCCGACCCTACGCCCGCGCCTGGCTCGGTAAGGTACGCCCGATTCAGCATACGCTCCCGGTCGACGTCGCCACCTTCGCCGCTGACGTCGAGGCCATACTGGCGACCATGGCGGACCAGATCGGGGAGCGCAGCTTCCACGTCCGTGTGGAACGTCGCGGCCATAAACGGGTCCTGAGTACCCGTGACCTCGAATTGCGCCTCGGGGAGTACATGTGGAACGCCCTGGAAGCCCGCGGCTGCCACCCGACGGTTGCCTTCGACGACCCCGACGTCGTCGTCGCCATCGAGATCGCCGGCGATGTTGCCGGAATCTCGATGATTTTTCGAGAGCTTCGGGGGGAGTTCCCGTTCGTTAAGATCGACTGATACGGCTCAGCAGTCGATCTCATTCGCAAACTCGAAACAATCGGCATAATTGAATTTGCACGAAGCGCGTGCGTCGAGTAGTTTGACGCGGCGGTCAACGCCTGCCCGCGCAGCACTCCAACTTAAGCGGCAAAGAGGTCTGGTACCATGGATGATGGGTTCGGTGCACTTGCACTGAAGGTGGAAGAGTCGGAAGAACAGGAACGGGAATTAGCCGTCGAATCGGCGCTCGAGGAAATCGAGGAAGACGGAGCTGACTCCGTTGCCGAAGTCAGCGGCGATTACGACCTGCCTCAGTACTTCTTTCAAACCGTTGGCGCCACGGCGATGCTCACGCGCGAGGAAGAACTCGACCTCGCCCATCGCATCGTGCGCGTACGCAATCGCATTCGCCGGCTCCTGCGGCGTTTCCCGCGGCTGGTCAGCGCGGCGCTGCCGGCGCACGGCCGTAGCGTTATTCATCCCAGCGACGATTTCCGCGAACGCGAAACCGTGATGGTCCTCGAATTTGCCCGGGCCCTGCTGCGGTCCCGGCGCCGGGTGGACGTTCAGTTCGGCACACGCCTGCGACTGAAGGAGTTCGTTCAGGACCTTTCCCGCGCGCTGGACGATTACCGGCGACTGCGCGACCGCATGATCGAGGCCAACCTGCGGCTCGTGATCTCGTTCGCCAAGCGCTACCGCCGCGCCGGAGTGTCCTTTCTCGACATGCTCCAGGAAGGCACGCTCGGGCTGATCCGCGCGGTGGAGAAGTACGATCCGGTCAAGGAGGTCAAGTTCGGCACCTACGCCGTGTGGTGGATTTGGCAGCAAATCGGCCGCGCCGGCGACATGCACGGCGGACTTATCCGCACGCCAGTGCATTGGAACCAACTGCGCCGCAAGGTGGGTCGAGAAACGCAGCGTTTGCAGACCAAGCACGACGGCACTGTTGACCGCGAGGCTCTCGCCGAAGCCAGCGGCGTCGACATCGAGCGGCTCGAGACCATGACCCAGAATTTCCAGTGCCTGTCGCTCGACTCCCCCCTGGGAGCCGACGACGACCGGACACTGGAAGAGCTGCTCGCCAGCGACCAGGCGGACCCCGAGTCCGAGGTCGCCGCCGGGAACCTCAGCGAACGCCTCGAGTGGGCGCTCTCGCAGCTTCCTGCCCGGGAAGCCGACATACTCCGACTCCGGTTCGGCACCGGCGACGCCAAGTCGCTGACCCTCGAAGAAGTAGGGCGCCGGTACGGCGTCAGCCGCGAGCGTATTCGGCAACTCGAGGCTCGAGCCCTGCGGCAACTGCTCCCAATCTGCGAAGAGCAGGGACTCCGCGCTTACGTCGACTGATTGTCCGCCCCGATGGGGCTTCCGATTGCCGCACCGGTACCCTGGGCACGCAAGACCCGCAGCCGCACCAATGCTGCGGGTCTTGCGAAACCGTACCGGGACAGAGTAGTAGCCCCCCGTCGGCGCTGGGCAGTGGGCCCGGCGCCCCAACCCGAGGAGAACAAATGAGGAAGGTCGCCGCCACCATCGTGGGCTCACTGCTGTTGCTGAGCCTCCCCGCAGCCGCAATCGAACTGAAAACCGAAGAACAGAAGACTCTCTACGCACTCGGCGTCGCACTGAGCCGCAACCTGACCTCGCTCAACCTGACCCCCGCCGAGCTGGAAGTCGTTGAAGCCGGCCTTGCCGACGGCACCCTGAACAAGCCTAAGCTCGTCGAAGCCGAGCAGTATCTTCCCAAAGTACAGGAGCTCATGAAGACCCGCATGACGGCGGCCGCGGAAGTCGAGAAGAAGGCCGGCAGCGCGTTCATCGACAAAGCTGCGGCGGAAAAGGGGGCCAAGAAGACCGAGTCGGGGATGGTTTACCTCGAACTCACGCCCGGCAGCGGCGACCAGCCGAAGGCCACCGACAAGGTCAAGGTGCACTATACCGGCACCCTGACCGACGGGACCGTGTTCGACAGCTCGGTCCAACGCGGCCAACCGGCTACCTTCCCCCTCAACGGCGTGATCAAGTGCTGGACGGAAGGCGTGCAGTTGATGAAGGTGGGCGGCAAGGCCAAGCTCGTCTGTCCCGCCGACCTCGCTTACGGCGAGCGCGGATCGCCGCCGAAGATCAAGCCGGGCTCGACTCTCGTGTTCGAGGTGGAGCTACTCGGCATCGAGAAGTAAACGTACCGCGCCGGCAGCGCTGCGAGAGGCGCACTGACCAGCACGGGCACGAACGGGCGTGGGCCCTACCAGCGGCGGGTCTCGCCGACGTTCAGGGTCCACGCTCGATCGGCTGCCATGCCAGCACCGCGGGCCGCCGAATGGAAGCGCCACGGCGGTTCTCCCATCGGCTCGTCGGTAAGCTCGAAGGTACCGAAGTGCATGCCGATAACGCGAGTTGCACGCACGTCCAGCGCCGCCTGCACGGCTTCCTCCGGGTCGAGGTGGACCGGCCGCATGATGCTCGACGGCGCATAGGCGCCAATCGGAATCGCGGCAAGATCGATCTTCCCGAAACGTTTGCCGATCTCCGCAAACCCAGCAAAATACCCCGTGTCGCCGGCGTGATAGAAACGCCGCGTCGGACCTTCAACCACCCATCCCGCCCACAGCCGTTTGCCCGCGTCGGTTAGCGACCGGCCCGAGAAGTGCTGCGCCGGCACGCAGTGGATGCGAACGTTACCGAGCGCGATCGACTGCCACCAGTCCAGCTCGATCGCTTTGCCACCGACCGACTCCACCAGTTCACCCATCTCCAGCGGCACCACGAAGACGGCGCCCCGTTCGGCCAGCGCACGCACCGACTCGAGGTCGGTGTGGTCGTAATGGTCGTGCGAAAGCGTGACGAAATCCACCGGCGGCAGCGCCTCCATCGGCACACCCGGCACCACCGCGCGCCGCGGTCCGGCGAACGACACCGGACTCGCTCGTTCGGAAAACACCGGGTCGGTGAGGAATGTCATGCCGTCCATGCGCACCAGAAAAGTCGAATGCCCGATCCAGGTGACGCTCGGGTTGTGCATCATCCCGCCGCGGTCGAACTGAACCAGCCGCGCACCGACCGGGCGCGCTACGATCGACGACCACGCCCGCCGCAACATGAACGGAACGAACTCCAGACTCGCGCGTTGTATCGGCCCGGCTCCGTTGACGAACCGGCCCTCGACGCGCGGCGCTCCCGCTCTGGCCATACTCGCTCCCGCGATCGACAGAGTCGCAGACAGCGCCGCGACCCACCATGATTGAAGCATTGCACACCATTGTGCGGAATCGAGTCGGCGGCGCAATGGGGCCGGGAGCGGCCCCCCTGCCCCTCCACAACCATCGAAACCGCCCAGCCACGGCTCCCTTGACCGTCGCGCGTTTCCCGGCCAGCCTGAGCACCCCATGGACATTTACATCGATGGCAAGTGGCTGCCGCGCGACACGGCGACGATCTCGGTCTTCGACCACGGCCTCCTGTACGGCGACGGAGTTTTCGAGGGCATCCGCGTCTACAACCGCCGTATCTTTCGTCTCGATGCCCACGTCGATCGCCTCTACGCGTCCGCCCGCGCCATCGCCCTCGAAGTGCCGCTATCCCGCAACGAAATGATCGAGACCGTACGCACCGCCGTCAGCCGCAACCGCACTGCCGACGGCTACATCCGGCTGGTGGTGACCCGCGGCTCGGGCGATCTCGGCATCGACCCGCGCAAGTGCCCGCGTGCTACGGTCATCGTCATCGTCACCGGAATCGAGGTTTACCCGGCGGATCTATATGCCCGTGGGATCAGAGTCATCACCACCGCGACGCGGCAGGTCTCGCACGATGCGTTCGACCCGCGCATCAAGTCGCTAAACTACTTGAAGAACGTTCTCGCCAAGATCGACGCCTACAAGGCCAATGCAGAAGAGGCGATCTTACTGAACGCCGCCGGCTTCGTCGCCGAGTGCACGGCCGACAATCTCTTCGTGGTCCGCAACGGTCGCGTCTCGACGCCCTCGCCGCTGGACGGCGCACTGGAAGGTATTACACGTGCCGCGATCCTCGAACTGGCCGCCGAGGCCGGGATCCCCGGCGGCGAAGCCAGACTCACGCGCTACGACGTTTACGTCGCCGACGAGTGCTTCGTCACCGGTACCGGCGCCGAAGTCATGCCGGTAACCGAAGCCGACGGCCGTCCCATCGGCAACGGCCAGCCCGGGCCCATCACGAGCCGGCTCTCCACGGCCTTTCACGCCCTCGTGCGCCATGAGGGC
Organism: Candidatus Binatia bacterium; assembly: GCA_023150935.1. NCBI lineage: Bacteria > Candidatus Binatota > Binatia (SeqCode) > Binatia bacterium. The sequence goes on from JAKLJW010000006.1 coordinate 75,973, forward strand.
GATCCGCTCTGGTAAAGCCGTTCGTTCAGTCGAGAGCGTCGTACAGCGCCCCGATCAGCGCGGCGGCGCGCGGATCGACCAACCAGAAACCCATGTGCATTTCGTTGGGAACGTAGCCGAACCCGAGCCCGCGATCGGGGTCCGCAAAAGCCATCGAGCCGCCCATCCCGCCGTGCCCAAAACCGCGCGGACTGGGCCCGAGTCGCTCCGTCGGCGTAGACAACATAAATCCGAGACTGAACCGCGTGTGCTGCGGCATCATCGCGTCGGGCCCATCCGATTGCACACGCCAACACCGTTCAAGTCCCTCGCCGCTGAGCACCGGCGTGTGACCGGCCCGTCCGCTGCACGCCAGCGCACCGTAGATACGCGCGAGCGCCCGTGCAGTGGCGTGGCCGTTGGCCGCCGGCACCTCGGCCGCACGCCAGGCTCGCGTGTTTACGTCCTCGATGACGAGAACGGGGTTGGTCAACAGCTTCGCCTGCATCGACTCGGGCTCCGCCAGTACCTGCGCAACGTAGGCCATCTGTTCCGCACTCGGCGTCGCCGGAATCAGGTCCGCCGTACGGGCGTCGAACGCCGGCGGCGTGCCGAAGTGGAAGTCTACGTCGAACGGCCCGGCAATCGTCTCGCGGAAGTACGCACCCACGCTCTGCCCGGTAACCCTGCGCACAACCTCGCCCACGAGATGCCCGAACGTGAGACCGTGATAGCCGTGACGGGTCCCCGGCTCCCACCACGGTTCCTGCGCGGCGAGCGCAGCGGTCATCGTCTCCCATCGCAACAGGGCGTCTGCGGGCAACGGCGCCGCAATCGCCGGCAGCCCGGCACGGTGGTCCAGCAGGTAGCGCACCGGCAGTCCCGCCTTGCCCGCCGCGGCGAACTCCGGCCAGTAGCGGTCCACCGGCGCATCCGGATCGAGACGAGCGGCATCGACGAGTCGATGCGCGCACAACGCCGTCATCCCCTTGGTCGTCGAGTAGACGTTTGCAAGGGTGTCCGGCGTCCAGGGCTGCGTGCGGGCCGCGTCGCGCCACCCCCCGCAGAGGTCGACAACCGAACGGCCGTCGATCGTAATCGCCAGCGCCGCCCCGGTCTCGCCATGGGTCGCCGCGTTGCGAGAGAATGCCTCACGGACTGCCGCAAACCGCGCGTCACAATCGCCGCTGATGGGAAAGCTCTTTTCCATGGTGGCCCCACCTGTAGCACGACCGGCCCGGCCCGCCACACCGGCGCACCGCGGTCGTTCTTGCAGGTGTGCCGCCCGCAAAGTACTGTGCGCGCCGCGCCCGGAACCTGGCCATGCCCGCCATCGACACCGCCGCCCGCACCGCCCGACGCCGGGAGCGTGCCAACGCCATTGCCGCCGCCGGCGGTATCGACGCCGCCGTCTCGTCGGGAGCTTTACCGCACCGGATCGACACGACGCTTTCGGAAGCACTCGTCCTCGGTCTTCTGCGGCAGGGAGTTCGTACCTACCTCAGCGTCCTCGGTCACGGCTCCACCGAAATCGGCGAGGTGCTGCGCGTTTACGAGGAGGCGGGTCTCGTGCGCACCTGCGGCCTGCGACATGAAACCGAGGCGGCGCACGCCGCAACGGCCCTGCGCTGGGTCACCGGAGAGAAGGCCGCCGTCCTCACCTCCATCGGCCCGGGCGCCTTACACGCGCTCGCGGGTTCGCTCGCATCTGCCAGCGACGGCATCGGCGTCTGGCACATCTATGGCGACGAGACGACCCACGACGAAGGGCCGAATATGCAGCAGATCCCGAAGGCGGAGCAGAACCTCTACCTCCACCTCTGCGCCACGCTGGGTGCCGCATACTGCCTGCACACCCCGGCCGCGCTCGGCACCGCACTCAGACGCGGCCTCGCCGTCGTCGACCACCCGCACCGCGGCGGCCCCTTCTACCTCCTGCTGCCGCTGAATACGCAGCCGGCCGAATTGCGTGGCTTTCACCTGGACGAGTTGCCGGTGGGGACGCCCCCCGCGCTGGGCGCCGCCGCCGACCACGGGGCCTACACGCTCGCCGCCGACGCCTTGCTGAAGGCAAGCAGGATCGTCGTCAAGCTGGGCGGGGGCGCCCGTCACGCCGGACCCGAAATCGCCGAGTTCCTCGATCTCGTCGACGGGGTCGCCGTTACCAGTCCCCTGGTCTCCGGCGTGATTCCGTTCGCCCACCCGCGCAACATGACCGTCGGCGGCTCGAAGGGCTCGTTGAGCGGCAATTACGCCATGGAGCACGCCGACTTGCTGGTCGCGGTCGGCACGCGCTTCGTCTGCCAATCGGACTGCTCGCGCACCGGCTACCCCGAGGTCAAACAAGTTATCAACGTCAACACGGACCTCGATGCCGCTCTGCACTATGCGCACAGCCTTGCCCTGGTCGGCGACGCCGCACCCACCCTTGCCAGACTCAACGCGGCCCTGCGTGACCACGGCGTCAGACCGCCGGCCGTTCAGTCCCCGTGGCTGCACGACTGTCGCGCCCGGCGCCGGCAGTGGGAGGAGTACAAGGCGGAACGCTATCGCCGCGAACGCCTGTTCGACGCGGTGTGGGGTGGGGAGGTGCTCACACAGCCCGCCGCGATTAAGGCCGCCACCGACTGGGCCCGCGCCCACGATGTCGTCAGTTTCTTCGACGCCGGCGACGTGCAGGCCAACGGCTTCCAGATCGTCGAGGACGACCGCCGCGGCCGCACCTTCACCGAAACCGGCGCCAGCTACATGGGCTTCGCCGTTTGCGCCCTGCTGGCCACCGGACTCGCGTCCCGCCCCTTCTACGGACTCGCGCTCACCGGTGACGGCTCGTTCACGATGAATCCGCAGATCCTCATCGACGGCGTCGTGCATGGCGCCCGTGGGTGCATTCTCCTCCTCGACAACCGCCGCATGGGCGCGATCGCCGCTCTGCAAGAAGCGCAGTACGACGCCGGTCATGCCACCTGGGACCACCTCGCCGTCGACTACCTGGCGTGGGCCCGCGCCGTCCCCGGCATCGCCGCCTTCGACGGCGGACGCTCGATCGAGGCCTTGCGCACCGCTCTGGACCGAGCCCACGCCCACCCCGGTCTCTCTCTGGTTCACGTCCCCGTGTACTTCGGACCGGACCCGCTCGGCGGCATGGGCGTCTGGGGCCGATGGAACGTCGGCAATTGGGTTGACGAGGTCGAGGCCGGCAGGCACGAGATCGGCCTGTAGGAAGAGGCTGGAGGCTGAAGGCAGAGAACGGACCGCGAACACTGTCAGGTGAGATCAAGATGACCGCACAATCGGGCGCGACTCGGCCTCCGGCCCCCAGCCTCCTCTTCATCGCCGGCCAATGGTGCGACGCCGCAGACGGCGCGCGCATTCCCATCGTCAACCCCGCCACAGAGGAAATCGTCGGGTATGTCCCGCGAGCGACGGCCACCGATCTCGATCGGGCACTCGCCGCCGCCGACGCGGCCTGGCGCCACTGGCGCGAGACCGATGCGTGGAGCCGCAGCGCCGCCCTGCGGCGCGTTGCCCAACTCCTGCGCGAACGCGCCGACTACATCGCCGACGTCCTGACCGAAGAACAGGGCAAGCCGTTGGCGGAATCGCGCACCGAAGTGCAGGCCGCGGCCGATCAGTTCGACTGGTTCGCCGACGAGGCGCGGCGCATTTACGGCCGCGTCGTCGAGGGCCATTCGCCGGCGCACCGCCTGCTCGTGTTGCGGCAGGCCATCGGACCCGTGGCGGCCTTTACGCCCTCGAACTTCCCCGCGCTCCTCCCGGCGCGCAAGATCGCGCCGGCTCTCGCCGCCGGTTGCTCGATCATCGTCAAACCGGCCGAGGAGGCCCCGCGTACCTGTCTGTGCATCGCGCAAGCGTGCGCCGAAGCCGGGGTGCCGCCCGGCGTGGTCAACGTGGTTACCGGCGATCCCGGAACGATCAGCCGGCACCTCGTAGCCTCCGAGGTCATCCGCAAGGTAACCCTCACGGGTTCGGTGCCGGTGGGCCGCGAGATCCTGCGGCTCTGCGCCGACGGCATCAAGCCGGTCGCCATGGAACTGGGCGGCCATTCGCCTTTGCTGGTATTTGCCGACGCCGACATCGAAGCGGCCGCCGAGATCGCCGCGCGCGGCAAGTTCCGCAATATGGGTCAGGTGTGCATCGCAGCCAGCCGCATCTTCGTGCAGGACACCGTCGCCGACCGCTTCACCGAACGGTTCGTCGCGGTTACCCGGTCGCTCCGCGTCGGCGACGGCCGTGACCCCGCCAGCGATCTTGGCCCCCTCGCCAGCGCGCGGCGCCTGACCGCAACCGAGGCCCTGATCGAAGACGCCAGGCGCCACGGCGCCCGCGTGGTCACCGGCGGCGGCCGCCCGCCGGAACGAAAGCGCGGCTTTTTCTTCGAGCCGACCGTACTCACCGACGTCTCGCCGGCAATGCGGGTCATGGTCGAGGAGCCCTTCGGCCCGCTCGCGCCCATCACACGCTTCTCGAGCATCGAGGACGGCCTCGCGCGCGCCAACGCCACGGAGTACGGGCTCGCGGGTTACGTCTTCACGCGCGACACCAGCACCGCCTTCCGGGTCGCCGAGGGGCTCGATGTCGGCATGGTCGGCGTCAACAACGTCGTGATCGCAGCCGCGGAAATCCCATTCGGCGGCACCAAACGCTCCGGCTTCGGACGCGAAGGGGGCAGCGAAGGCATCGAAGGGTACAGCGTGACGAAGTACGTAAATATCAAGTTGTAGGAAACCGGGAGCCGTCGTTCGTGATTATCCCATCGATCCCACCGCCCGGCCGCGCCACGACGCAACCCCCGACTGCGCCCCGCAACGAGGTCCAAGATGCCCATCGATCGCTCCCTGACCTCCTACGGTGATCCGGGATTCAGCCGTTACCTCCGGCGAGCGTTCCTGGCCTCGGCCGGATTCGACGGTGTCGATCTTGACCGCCCGGTCGTCGGTATCGCCGACACCACTTCGGACTACACGACCTGCCACCGCAACATGCCCGAGCTGGTCGCCGCCGTGCGCCGGGGCGTGCTCGAAGCGGGCGCCCTGCCGCTCGCGTTCCCGACCGCCTCGCTGCCGGAGATCCTGATTTCGCCGACGTCGATGCTCTATCGCAATCTGCTGGCGATGGAGACCGAAGAATCGATCCGCTCCCAACCCATGGACGCGGTCGTTCTGCTCGGCGGATGCGACAAGACCGTTCCGGCGCAGCTCATGGCGGCGGCCTCGGCAAACCTGCCGGCTTTGTGCGTGGTCACCGGGCCGATGATGACCGGGAGCTGGCGCGGACAACGGCTCGGGGCCTGCACCGATTGCCGGCACTACTGGGCGGCGCATCGTGCCGGCGAGATCGACGAGCGGGAGATCGGCGAGGTCGAACAGCGACTCTGCGCCACCGGGGGCACGTGCATGGTCATGGGCACGGCATCGACCATGGCATGTCTGACCGAAACGCTCGGCATGATGCTCCCCGGGGGCGCGGCACCGCCGTCCGCCTCGGGAGATCGGCTGCGCCACGCCGTAGCGAGCGGGCGCCGGGCGGCGGAGCTGGCCCGCACCCCCATCGCCCCGCGTCAGGTGCTGACGCCGGCGGCGTTCCGCAACGCCCTCACGGTGCTCGCCGCAGTTGGCGGCTCGACCAACGCGATCATTCACCTCACCGCCGTGGCGCGCCGCGCCGGAGTGTCGCTGACGCTCGACGACGTGCACGCGATCTGCGCGCAGGTGCCCTTACTGGTCGACTGCAAGCCGGCAGGGAGCGGGTATATCGAGGACTTCCACCACGCCGGCGGGCTACCACCGCTGTTGAAGACCCTGGCACCGCTGCTGGACCTCACCCACGTCGGCATGAGCGGCCAGCCGCTGGGCGATTTGCTCGCGGCGGTCGAGCCGCCTGCCGCGTGGCAGACGACGATCCGGACGCTGGACCAGCCGCTCGGACCTACGGGTGCGCTGGTCACCCTGCGAGGCTCGCTTGCACCGGACGGTGCGGTGATAAAACGAGCCGCGGCCTCCCCTGCCCTGCTCCGGCACAGCGGACCGGCGGCGGTGTTCGATTCGCCCGAAGACGCGGCGGAACGTCTCGACGACCCGGCGCTGGCACTGACGCCGCAGCACGTTCTCGTGCTGCGCAACGCCGGGCCCGTCGCCGCCGGCATGCCGGAGGCGGGTTCGCTGCCGATTCCCCGGTATCTCGCCGAAGCCGGCGTGCGCGACATGGTCCGTGTCGCCGACGCCCGCATGAGCGGCACAGCCTACGGCACGGTGGTGTTGCACGTGTCGCCGGAAGCAGCGACGGGCGGCCCGCTGGCCCTGGTGCGGAACGGCGATATCGTCGATCTCGACGTCGACGACCGCCGCATCGACCTGCGTGTCGACGCCGACGAGTTGGGCCGCCGTCGCGCCGCCTGGCGCCCGCCGCCACGCCCCCTGCGCGGCTGGGCCCGTCTGTACGCGGATCATGTCCTGCCTGCCCACCTCGGCGCCGATCTGGATTTCCTCGGCCCCGAACCGCAGCGGTGAGCGCTACCGCCCTTCCCGACTGCCCCGTTGCCGCTTTAGAATCCCATCTCCCGCATCTCCACCGGCCGGCGCTCGCGGATCGAACGTTCCGCCGCGGCGCCGACGGCGACGGCAAGCGCACCGTCGAGGGCCGTCACCGCCGCCGGTGCGCCACTGCGAATTGCCGCCTGGAAAGCGACATGCTCGCGGTACGTCGAGCCGTGATGGGCACCCGCCGCCTGCACCGCGTCGTCGAGACTGAATCTTTCGGTCGTATGGGCGCCACCGTCGCGCGGACAGAGTACGAACGCGTGATCCGGCTCGAACGCCAACGCCTTGCCGCGGTCTCCCGTCACCGCCAGCTCCACCTCGTGCAGCGAATTCTCGGCAAACATGCACAGGTCGAGCATCGCCCGTTCGCCGCCGGCATAGTCGACGACGGCGAAAGCGTTATCGATGATGTCCGGCGTCTCTCCGCCGTAGGATTCGTCGAGGTGGTTAACGTCCTGCGCCCCGGAGGCGTACACGCGCGCCGGCGGCCCCGCAACGACGAGGTTCATCAGATCGAAGAAATGGCAGCACTTCTCCACCAGCGTGCCGCCCGTGTTGCGCGCAAAACGGTTCCAGTCGCCGACCTTGGGCAGGAACGGGAAGCGGTGCTCGCGGATCGCCACCATGCGCAAACGTCCGATCGTCCCTTCGCGCACCGTATGGAGCAACCTCTCGACGCTCGGCATGAAACGGTACTCCATCCCTACCCACACCAGACCGGGGTGTCTTGCCGCCGCCTCGACGATACGGTGGCAGTGCTCGACCTCGGTACACAACGGCTTTTCGATCATCACGTGGAGGCGCGTGCGAAAGACATCCTGTAATACGTCGAAGTGCGTGAAGTTCGGCGTGGCCACCACCACGGCATCGACCGGCGCCCGTCGCAGCAAGTCGCGGTAGTCCTCGTAGACCTCCACCTGCTCGCCGGCGAAACTGCGGCCCCACTCGCGACTCGTGGGATTGCTGTCCGCAATCGCCACCACCTCCGCACCGGTCAGTTTAATGTTCATGATGTGCTCGCAGCCCATCATGCCCGTGCCGACAATTCCGAACCGCATCCCGTCGCCCATGGTGTCGATGTCTCCTTGCCGCGCCGTGGCGCCTCGTTTCTGCTAGCGCGTTTTGGTAGCGTCGCGCCACATGAAAGCTCCGCAGATCGCGTTCGCAGAGAACTCTGTCGGCAAGCCATGACGCACCCGGAGCGCGGACCAACCGACGCCGACGCCGGCGTCTTCGAGGGACGGCGTATAGCCAGGCGGTTCGTATCTCCCGACGGCTTGATCGTTCTGGTCGGCAAGACCGCCGCCGACAACGACATCCTCAGCCTGCGCCTCGGCGCACCGCAGGATTTCTGGATGCACGTCGCCGGGGAGTCCGGATCGCACGTCGTCGTGCGCAACCCGGACCATCTCGACCGCCTGCCGAAAGACACACTGCATTTCGCCGCCGCCCTCGCGGCGCGGTACTCGAAAGCTCGGCACGGGGGACGGGTCGCCGTACACGTCGCGCGCTGCCGCGACGTCTCGAAACCGCGCGATTTCGAACCCGGGAAAGTCCTCCTCTCCCGTTACACGACGACCCACGCGACGCCAGCCGATGTCGGGTGACGGAGAAGGGCGGGGGCTGGCGCGTTAGCGATCACTCGGGATCACCCGTAGCGGCCGCCTCATTTCTTGACCCGCCGCATCAACTCGGACCCTGCCCGCCGCACCCAGGCGCGCGGTAACGCACCGGTGACACTGCTCAGCATGCGGTTGCCCAGTCCCGGCACACAGATCAGTTCGCCCTTGCGCATCGCCGCCAGCGACGCCCCGACCACGTCCTCGGGGCTCATCCAGAACATGTCCGGCATGCTCGAAGCATCGATACCGGCGCGATCCTGGAACTCGGTCCGCGTCAGGCCCGGACAGAGCGCCTGAACGTACACGCCGGTGCCTCGCAACTCCTCGTGCAGCGCCTCGGTGAAGCTGTTCACATAGGCTTTGGTGGCGGCGTAGGTCGCATTGAACGGTCCCGGTTGGAACGCCGCCAGCGACGACACGTTGACGATCGCCCCGTGCTTGCGCTTCGCCATCGCCGGTAGCGCGGCACGGGTCAGCCGCACCAGGGCGAGCACGTTGAGGCGGATTTCGTTCTCCTCCGCATCCACGTCGAGCTTGTCGAACCGGCCGAAGGTCCCGAACCCGGCATTGTTCACCAGCAGGTCGAGGTCACGATGCTGCGCCACCAGGCGCTCCACGGCATGCAATCCGGCAGTATCGGTCAGGTCCGCCGCATGCGCTTCGACGTCGACGCGGTATTCGCCGCGCAACGCCCGCGCCAGCGCGCTAAGGCGATCCCTGCCGCGGGCAACGATCGTCAGATCGTATCCCTCCCGTGCGAGCTGCCTCGCAAACGCTTCGCCGATCCCCGACGACGCCCCCGTGACCACCGCCCAGCGCTTCCCGTGCTCCTTTGTCATCGATCCTCCTCGTCTCCCGGTTCCGACGCCAAACCAACTCGCAAGAACCATCGTCCATGTCGCAACTACCGGCGCCGAACGTCCAGCACCCACCAACCGCGCAACGCCTTCTTCTCACTCGTACCTCAGCGCAACGATCGGATCGAGCCGGGCTGCCTTGCGTGCCGGGTAATATCCGAAGAACACGCCGACCGCGCCCGAGAAGAGGAAGGCGCCAACGACGGCGGACGGGGCGATGAGCATGGGCCAGCCCGAGAAATAGGCCAGCAACTCGGCCGCACCCAGACCCAACCCCACGCCGAGAACGCCGCCGACCATGCTCAGAGTCACGGCCTCGACCAGGAACTGCAGCAAGATGTGGCGCGCCTTGGCGCCAACGGCCATGCGCAGACCGATCTCGCGGGTCCGTTCGGTCACCGACACGAGCAGGATGTTCATGATGCCGATGCCGCCGACCAGGAGCGAGATCGCCGCCACACTCAGCAGCAGATTGGCCATGACCTGATTCGCCATCTGGGAAGCTCGCGCCATATCGTTCAGGCTCCGGACGGTGAAGTCGTCGTCCTCACCGGGCTGTATGCGATGGCGCTGGCGCAACACGTCGGTAATCTGCCCGATCGCTTCGTCGATTTCGTCCGCGGCCACGGCCGATGCCCAGATCATGTCGACCGTGCCGAGCAACTGGGAGCCGAGGACACGCCGTTCGGCGGTTGAGAAAGGCATCAACACCAGGTCGTCCTGGTCCTGTCCCCACGCCGTCTGCCCCTTGGCCGCGAGCACTCCGATGACCGTGAAGGGCACATTCTTGATGCGGATCGTCGTCCCGACGGGGTCCTGCCCGGGGCCGAAGACGTTATCGACAACCGTCTGCCCGAGAACCGCGACGCGATTGGCCGTTTCCTCGTCGCGTTCCGTAAACGCGGATCCGGAGGAGACCGGCCATTCCCGCACGGCGAGGAAATCCGGAGTCGCCCCCTGCGCGACGGTCGACCAGTTAAGGTCGCCGTTGACCACCTGAACGACCTGCCGGCGGAAGTAGGTCACCGTGGCGACCGCCGGGCAATCCTTCTCGATTGCCCGCGCATCGCCGGCGGTCAGCGTCGACACGCCTCCCCAGCCCGAACGCGCCCCGGCAGCGGTGGTCGCACCGGGGATTATCATTAGAACGTTGGTGCCGAGGCTGCGGATCTGCTCCTGTACGGCGGCGTCGGCGCCGCGGCCGACACCGACCATCGCAATTACCGCGGCAACGCCGATGACGATCCCCAGCATGGTCAGCGCCGAACGCATCTTGTTCCGGCGTAACGCCCGGAATGCCGCGCGAACGGTCATGGCGAGGAGTTTCATGGTGGCGTTCCCGTCTCTTGTGCGATCGCACCACCCGGGTTCCGGGTATCGCTGAGAATCCGTCCGTCGCGGAACGTGATCACGCGCTGCGCGTGACGGGCGACGTCGGCCTCGTGAGTGACCATCACGATCGTCAGGGCGCGTTCGCGGTTCAAGCGGCCGAAGATCTCCAGAATCTCCTCGCTCGTGCGCGTGTCGAGGTTGCCGGTAGGCTCGTCGGCGAGCAGCAGCGCCGGTTCGTTGACCAGGGCGCGGGCAATGGCCACCCGCTGCTGCTGGCCGCCGGAGAGCTGGCTCGGCAGGTGCGCCTCGCGACCGCCGAGGCCGACATTGACGAGCGCCGCACGGGCGCGGGCAGCGAGGTCGCCGACCGCGCCGTCGGCGTAGAACAGCGGCAGCTCGACGTTCTCGAGGGCCGTCGTGCGCGGCAGCAGGTTGAAGTTCTGAAACACGAAGCCGATGCGACGGTTGCGAATCTCGGCGCGAGCGTCGGGAGACAGCGCGGCAACGTCCTCGCCGGCGAGGCGGTACGACCCGCGCGTCGGCCGGTCGAGGCAGCCGACGATGTTCATGAACGTCGACTTGCCCGAACCCGACGCGCCCATGATCGCCACGAACTGCCCGGCTTCGATCGCCAGCGAAACGCCGCCCAGGGCGGCGAGTTCGACGTCACCAAGGACGTAAACCTTCCAGAGGTCGTGAACCTCGATGAGCGGAGCGCGGGTCGACACGTCAGCGGAAGCGCGGCGCACCCGGAATGCGCGGCCCTTCGGTCTTTCTCGCCGCCGGCTTGCGTCCGACCGCGACCAGGGTTCCCGCTTCGAGCGGGCCGCTCAGCACCTCGGCGAAGCGTTCGTCGCGCAGGCCGGTGGTGATGTCGGTTCTCCTCAGCTCACCGTCCGGCTGCGCCACCCATACCGCCGACCCGGTCCCATTGGTCCTCCAGTCGCGCCGCGGCGTCGGCGTACCGCCGCCTGTCGTCTCGGGATTGAAGCGCAGGGCCCGCAGCGGGACCCGCAGCACATCGTCGCGCTCTGCCGTAACGATCGTTACGTTGGCGGTCATGCCCGGCTTGAGCTCCATCCCCGTGTTATCGACTTCGACGATGACATCGTAGGTCACGACGTTCTGGACCGTGATCGGCGCGTTGCGAACCTGGGTAACCGTACCGGCGAACGGTTTGCCCGGATACGCGTCGACCGCGAAGGTCGCCTGCTGGTCGGAATGGATAGTGCCGATATCCGATTCGCTGACACTGGCGTTGACCTGCATGCGCGTCAGATCTTCGGCGATGAGGAAAAGCGTCGGTGTCTGGAAGCTGGCGGCCACGGTCTGGCCGACGTCGACGTTGCGCGAGACGACCACGCCGTCGACGGGCGACGTGATATCGGTGTACGCGAGGTTGATACGCGCTTCGTCGAGGTCCGCCTGGGCTTGTTTGACGCCGGCCTCCTCGAGCGCGAGTTGGGCGCGCGCCTGGTCGAGGTTGCTGCGGGCGGTGTCGACATCCTGTTGGGAAATGAGGTTCTTCGCGCGCAGGCCGAGGTTGCGGTCGAAGGTGAGTTGTTTGAGTGCGAGGTCGGCGCGCGCCTTGTCGATGCGGGCGCGCGCATTGGCGAGGTTCGCTTCGGCGCGCTCCACTTTGACGACGAACGGCGCCGGATCGATCTTGGCGACGCGCTGGCCCTTGCGTACCGGCGAGTTGAAGTCGACGTCGATGTCGCGAATCGGACCTGAAACGTAGGTGCCCACCTGCACGGTCGTCACCGGGTTCACGGTTCCCGTGGCGGTGACCACGGCGGCGATCGGGCCGCGGTCGACGGTTTCGAAGGTATACTCCGGCGGTTCGTTGGCGCTACCGGTTTGCCAGTACCAGACCCCGCCGCCGGCGGTGGCGAGGAAGAGGACGAGGACCAACGGGGTGCGCAGGCGGCGCAAGCGAGCGGAAGCCACGGCAGTTGGGTGAACAGTACCAGCCCGCGCGGGCGGTCACAATGTTGTTGGAGTCCTGGGCTCCTGGGGGCTTGGGACGGAGGGCGCGGGCCTCCGCAAGACCGTCTGGGCCAGGACCCCAGGACCTCCGTCACAGCCAGCCGGCGCGCTTGAACCACCAGTACAGGAACCCGCATGCCGAGAACATGAACCCCATGATCGCGTAGTAGCCGTATTCCCATTCCAGCTCGGGCATGAAGCGGAAGTTCATGCCGTAGATGCCGGCGATCATCGTCGGCACGGCAAGGATGGCGGCCCAGCCGGCGAGCTTCTTGGTCACCTCGTTCTGGCCCACCGAGACCAGGGACAGGTTCGCTTCGAGCGCGGTGGTCAACAGTTCTCGCTGACTGTCGATCGATTCGTTGATGCGGATGACGTGGTCGTAGACGTCCCGGAAATAGACCCGCGTGTCCTCGTGAACGATGCCGACGTCGAAACGCACGAGGCGGTTGCAGACTTCGACCAGCGGCGATACGGCGCGCTTGATCGCGACGAGGTCGCGCTTGAGCCCGTAGATCCGCTGCATGGTTGCGCGCTCGAAAGTCTCCTCGAAGATCTCCCCCTCGAGGTCTTCGAGCTGGTCCTCCAGGGCGTCGACGATCGGGAAATAGTGATCGACCACGAAGTCCATAACCGCGTACAGAACGAACCCGGGGCCTTTGCGGAGTAGCTGCGGGGTCGATTCGGCGCGGCTGCGCACTTCCGAGTAGGACAGCGAGGCGCCGTGGCGCACCGTGACCAGGTACTGCGGACCCACGAAGATGTGCGTTTCGCCGAAGCCGATGGCGCCGTTCTCGAGCAGCGCGGTGCGCAGCACGACGAAAAGGCTGTCACCGTATTCCTCGAGCTTCGGCCGCTGGTGCGCCCGCAGCGCGTCCTCGACGGCCAGGTCGTGGAGGCCGAACTCCTCCTGAATCTTGCGCAGCGTACCTTCGCTGGGCTCGTGCAGGCCGATCCAGATGAACTGGCCGGGAAAGCGCAGGATTTCGCTGATGTCGTCGATGTCGACCTTACCGACCCGGCGGCCGTCGGCGTACGCCACGCAGTTGACGACGGTGTCCATGTCGCTCCGAGTCCCGGCAGGCGCAATAACCGAGCCCACCGGGCGCTGCAAGCACAAGCGTCAATCGGCGGTGGGAATCGGCTGCGCCGTGGCCCGTTCGAGCGCGGCAACGGCGATCCGGTAATTGTACAGGGCCTGCACGTAACTGGCATCGGCGCTCGTGTACGAAGTCTGCGCATCGGTGAGTTCCAGGAAGGTGCCCACTCCCTGAGCGTAGCGCTCGCCGGCGAGGTCGAGATTTTCCCGCGCCCGCCGGAAGCCCTTCTCGGCGACGCGGATGCTCTCTCGAGCCTCTTGCAGTCTTACCAGGGCCTCACGCACCTCGAGTGCAATGTCCTGCCGGGTCACTTCGGCGCTGAAGCGGATGCTGTTCAGGGTCGCTTTGGCCTCGCCGATCTGCGCCGTGGTCAGCCCCCCGCTGAACAGCGACATGTTGACCGATGCGCCAACGTTCCAGGTGTCCTGCAGCGGGTAATCGGTGCCCGACCAGTTGTAGGTGGCGCTGCCGGTAACATTCGGCAGGTAGTCTTTGTACAGAGCGGCGATTTCGGCGAGTTTCGTGGCCTCCTGGGCGCGCAGGCTGAGCAACTCGCTCCGGCGATCGTAAGCCAGCGCGAGCGCCTGCGCCTCGTTCAGCTCGACCGGAGGGGTTTCGAGCGTGTCGACGATGTCGAATTCGACCGGTTCGGTCACCCCGAGGGCGTTGCGCAGCGTAACCTGAGCAAGCGCGACGGCGTTGCGCGCCGTGACCTGATTGAGCTCCCCGTTGGCCAGTTGCACTTCGGCCTGCGTGACGTCGAAGCGCGGCGCGAGACCGACGTTGAGCTTCTCCTGTGCGAGTTCGAGTTGCTTGCGGTTCTGCTCCACCGTCTCGTCCGCGACCACGAGGAGGCGGCGGGTGGCGAGAAGGTTGAAGAAGGACCGTTTGACATTGAGGACGACGGTCTCCCGCTGCGTCGCCTGATCGTAGGCCAGCGCATCGACCGAGGCGATAACCGCCTGGATGCCGTTGAGGACACGCCCGAAGTCGAACAGAACCTGACTGAGCGAAAAGCCGGTGGTGTAGAAGTCGAACGTGCGCACGGTGGCGGAGATGTCCGTGCCGGTGCCCGCCAGACCGCTGGTCTGACGTCGATTCGGCGAGAAGTTCGCCGATATCTGCGGCAAGTAGCCGGATACGGCCTGGCGGACACGCTGCTGACCGGCGTCGACGGTGGCGGCAGCGGCCTTTAGACTGGGATGGTTCACGAGGGCAATGGCGATACACTCGCGCAGAGTTCGCGGTGCAACAACCTCGGCAGGGGCCGGAAAGGCGACACCGGCCAGCACCAGTGCGACGGCAGCGCCACGGCGGCGGAACGCGCGGCCCCGCGCCCGAGGCACAGCCTCCGCCGTCGGCGGTGCGAAGCTGGGTCCGGGCGCCGCGATCGGCGCTCCGTGTTCCGGGCTCGATGTTCGGCGTGCGGCGATCCGGGCGGCTGTCTCGACCCGGTTCAGAACGACGCCCACCACGGTGCCGATTCGGGTTCGGCCCGTTCGACAAGGACATTGCGGGCCGTCAGCAGCGTGCCCTCGACCCGACGCATGCGGGCAAGGTCGCTGTTGTACTCGGTAAGGGCCTGAACCTCGCGGAACTGCGCGCGCGTCAAGCGTTCGAGGTAGTCGAGGAGATCTTTCGTCGTTGCCAGCCCGACTTCGTAACGGGCGTACTGGTTGCGGACGTTTTCTTCCTCCAACTCGCGGGCTATGCGCGTGGCGTCAATGGTCTTGAGATCGGTCAACAAATCGGTCACCGCCGTCTTGATCTCGAGGGTTACGCCCTCTTCGAGCCGTCGCAGCGCCAGCCGCGACTGCTCGAATCCTACGTTCGCCTGCGCGTAGTCGGCCTTGGCCTGCGCGTTGTCGATCGGCACTTCGATCACGGCGCCAACGCTGTAATTGTAGAAGCGGCCGTCGGGCAGCAGTTCGAGGGCACGGCCGTAACCGCCGATACCGATCGGGTTGGGCACCGCGAACGGTGTCGGCTCCGGCGGCGCCCCGGTACCCGAAAGGCCGTTCAGCCCGAGACCGCCGACGACGTTGACACGCGGCAGGAGCTGGTTCTCGGCAATCTTGCGCTGCAGCCCGACGCCGCGAACCTCGAGACGGGCGGCGACGATTTCGGGCCGCTGCTCTATGGCGGTCTTGAGACTGCGCCCGAGATCGATGTCGTACGGGACCACCATGGGAATATCCGCGGGATCGATGCGGATCAGGGCCTGATCGGTCGCGTCGGGGGCGTTGACGAGCGCGCGGAGCACGTCACGGGTGTTGGCTACGGCGTTCTGCACGAGCAGGAGATTGGCCTCGCGGCGGGCCACCTCGGCACGCGCCTCGAGCACCGCAGTCTGCGGCAGGGCACCGACCTTGAACTTACCCTCGTTCTGCCGCTGCAACTCGCGAGCCAGCGCCAGACCCTGCTCTTCCACCTTGACGCTCTGTTGCGCGAGCACAAGGTTCCAGTATGCCTCTTCGACGCGGGCGATAACGTCGGCGATGCTGGCAAGGTAGCGGTAGTAGTCCGTCTGTTCGGTGTTCTGGGCGATCTCGACCCGCAACAGCGAGTAACCCCAACCGAAATCCCGCAGCAGCGGTTGATTGAGGGAGAGGCCGAGGGTGGTGAGATACTCCGGCTCGTACTGATTGAGCACGGACGGATTTGCCTTGTTGCGGTTGTTCCGCCAGGCGACGGAAACCTGCCCGCCGGTGAGCAGAAGCTTGCGCAATCCGATGCCGCCGCCGAAGTTGTCGTTGAACTGCGTGGAAGCGCCGCCCGACGTGAATACGCTGATGCTCTGCGCGAGCTGGACACTGCGGTCGCGCGTCAGATCGGCGAACAGTGCCGGATCGAATATTGCCCGCGCCCGCCGCACCCCGGCCGCGGCGTTGACCGGCGCGAGGCGTCGGATCTGCAGGTCGGTGTTGTTCTTGAGGGCCAGCGCGACGCACTCCTGGAGCGAGGTCACCTGCAGCGGCCCAATGTCGGTGAGCAGTCCGTAACCCCGATCGGATCGCTGCGCCTCCTGCACGGACTCGGGTACCGGATCGAGGGTCCATTGATCGGTAAACACGAACGGCAGCGAGGGCCGATCGTCGAGCAGCTTTGGCATCGCGGGGTTGGGAGCCGGCTTCTGGAACTCGGGGCCCGGCGGCACGGGCTGCGGCGTCGGCGTGGTCCGCCAGACCGGGGCGGGGGGCGGCTGGGCTGCAGACGGGCCGACGTTTCCGGCGAGGCCGGTGACAAGGACGATGGTCAGGAAGGTACTCGCACGCGCACTCATGCCTGTCTTCTCCTCTTTACGCCAACCGCGGCCTTAGCACGGCGGCAACGGTCGGTCACGCCCGGGTGAGGCCATTTCTTTTCCCGCTGCGCCACGGCCCGCCCGCCAATTGCAGCGCCGGGCGGCGCATGGCAACGTGGGGTAATTCCGGGAGGCACTTATGCGTAACGACTCACTGTCGATCACCGACAATCGAACCGGCAAGCGGTACGAGATCCCGATCAAAGAGGGGGCGATCAACGCCTCCGATCTGCGCCAGATTCGCGTCGACGCCGACGATTTCGGCCTGATGAGCTACGATCCGTCCTTCAACAACACGGCCTCGTGCCGCAGTGCGATCACCTTCATCGACGGCGACAAGGGCATTCTGCGCTACCGCGGCTACCCGATCGAGCAACTGGCCGAGGAAAGTTCCTTTCTCGAAGTCGCCTACTTGATCGTCAAGGGCGAACTGCCGGCGCCGTCGAATCTCAAGAGCTTCGTGCACAACATCACGATGCACACGATCATCCACGAGAACATCAAGAAATTCATCGACGGCTTCCACTACGACGCCCATCCCATGGGCATCCTCGTCAGCACCGTCGGGGCGCTGTCCACCTTCTATCCCGACGCCAAGCGCCTTTTCGACCCGGAATCGCGCAAGATCCAGACGCACCGGCTGATCGCCAAGATGCCGACGCTGGCCGCATTCGCATATCGGCACTCGATGGGCATGCCGTACGCCTACCCGGACAACGACCTCAGCTACGCCGGCAACTTCCTCAACATGATGTTCAAGAAGACCGAGCTGAAGTACAAACCGAACCCCGTCCTCGAGAAGGCCCTCGACGTGCTGTTCATTCTGCACGCCGATCACGAACAGAACTGCTCGACGCACGCCATGCGCGTCGTCGGCAGCTCGCAATCCGACCCCTTCTCGGCGGTGGCCGCCGCCACGGCGGCGCTCTACGGCCCGTTACACGGCGGCGCCAACGAGCAGGTGGTGCGGATGCTCACAGAAATCGGCCATACCGACCGAATTCCGGCATACATCGCGGGCGTGAAGGGCGGCGATCACCGGCTGATGGGCTTCGGTCATCGCATCTACAAGAACTACGATCCGCGGGCCAAAATCATCAAACGCATCGCTCACGAGGTGTTCGAGGTCACCGGCCGCAGCCCGTTGATCGATATCGCCATCGAACTCGAGCGCATCGCGCTGGAGGACGACTACTTCGTAACGCGCCGGCTTTACCCCAACGTCGATTTCTACTCGGGGATCATCTATCAGGCGATGGGCTTTCCGCTCGACATGTACCCCGTGCTGTTCGCAATCGGCCGCACCCCGGGCTGGGTGTCACAGTGGCAGGAGATGCTGCTCGACAAGGATCAGAAGATCTCGCGACCGCGGCAGCTTTACGTCGGCGCGCCGGCCCGCAACTACGTTCCGGTCGAGCGGCGCGGCGATGACACCGCCGACGCACGGGAGGCGCAAAATTGAGGCGGCAGCGGGGAGCCCGCGAACGATCCTGACCCTCAAGCCCGGCCGCGAGCGTCCGCTGCGCCTCGGCCATCCGTGGGTATTCGCGGGCGCCTTCGCCGATCTCCCCGCCGACACGCCGGCCGGCGCGATCGTCGACGTCCATGCGGCCGACGGGACGTTCTGCGGCCGCGGCTACGCCAACCCGCGCTGCACCATCGCCGTCCGACTGTTAACCCGCCACGACGAGACCATCGACGCCGCCTTCGTCCGCCACCGTATCGAGGCCGCCCTCGCGCTCCGGCGCTCGGTCGTTCCGCCCGGAACCGATGCCTACCGACTGCTCAACGGCGAAGGCGACTTCCTGCCCGGCATCGTTGTCGACGTCTACGGACGTGTCGCCGTCCTGCAGTGCCTGACTGCCGGCGCCGACGCTCTCAAGCCGTGGCTGCTCGCGGCGCTGCAGGCGACGCTAGCTCCGGACGGGGTCTGGGAACGCAGCACGGGAGCGGTTCGCCATGAAGAAGGTCTGGAGGCCGCCGCCGGATGCGTGCTTGGCACCGTGCCCGACGAGGACCTCTGGATAGTCGAATGCGGCCACCGCTTCGCCGTCGATATTCGGCACGGGCAGAAGACCGGCTTCTTCCTCGATCAGCGCGACAACCGGATGCTGGTCGCCCGCCTGGCATCCGGGCGCCGCGTGCTGAACGCGTTCGCGTACACCGGAGCGTTCGGCGTGTACGCCGCTGCCGGCGGGGCAGCACATGTCGTCGCGGTCGAGACCTCCGTTCGTTCCCTGGAGACGGCGCGCCGCAACTGGGAGGCCAACGGCCTACCGGCCGGCGCGGGCGATCTGGTTCACGGAGACACCTTCGAGTACCTGCGCGACACCGCCGGCGACTTCGACCTGATGGTACTCGACCCGCCCGCGCTCGTGAAGCGCCGCGGCGACCTCGAGCGCGGCATCAGGAAGTACCGCGAGCTGCACCGCGCCGCCTTCCGCCGCACCGCACCAGGAGCCCTGGTATTCACGTTCAGTTGCTCGCAGCACGTCAGTCTCGACGCCTTCCGCGGCGCCGTTCATGCCGGCGCCGCCACAGCCGGCCGCCCCGTGCAGGTCCTCCAACACCTCGGGCCGGGCGCCGACCATCCGATCGATCTGGCCCACGACGAGGGGGGATACCTGAAGGGATTGCTGCTGCGGGTTGGGGGGTGACGGCCCGGGGGCGTGGGGGCTTGTTAAGTTACTGGACAAGGAGAGTTAACTTTACTATTTTCGGTGCGGATGGCGGTGCCGGTGCAGGAGTGGCCCATGGCGGATCGGCCGCGCGAGAAGTTGCTCGCGCATGGACCGGGCGCGCTCACGGACGCGGAATTGCTGGCGGTGGTGCTGGGGACGGCAGGCCGCGACACGGGGGTACTCGACCGCGCGCGGGCGCTGGTGCGGGCGTTCGGGGATCTGCGCCGTCTGGGGTCGGCCGGGGTCGGGGAGCTGCGTGCGGCGGCGGGGGTTGGGCGCGGGCAGGCTGCACGGTTGGTCGCGGCGCTGGAGATCGCGCGGCGCCACGGCGAGTGCACGTTCGAGCCGGGAATGCCGTTTCGCGGCAGTGCGGACGTCTACGCTCACTTCCGCGAGCGCCTCGGGGCGGAGCGCCGGGAGCATTTCTACGCCGTTCTGCTCGATCAGAAGCACCGCAAGATCCGTGACGTTCCCGTCTCGCTCGGGTCGCTGACGGCGAGCGTGGTGCACCCGCGCGACGTCTTCGCCTCGGTCGTGCGCGAAGCGGCCGCGGCGGTGATCTTCGTCCACAATCACCCGAGCGGCGATCCGACTCCGAGTCCGGAAGACATCGCCCTCACGCGCCGCCTGCGCGAGGTGGGGGATCTCGTCGGCGTGCGCGTCCTCGATCACATCGTCATCGGCAAGGGACGGTACGTCAGTTTTGTGGACGAGGGGTATTGGTGAGGTCTTGGGGTCTTGGGGTCTTGGGGTCTTGGGGTCTTGGGGTCTTGGGGTCTTGGGGTCTTGGGGTCTTGGGGGGCTGAGGGGGCTGTTGCTAGGAAAGGCTTGGACGGATGAGAGATCATCGGAAGTTGGTGGCGTTTCAGTTGGCGGATGGCCTGGTGGAGGCGGTATACAGGGCGACCAGCGCATTTCCGCGCGGCGAGATGTTCGGGATCGCGGCGCAAATGCGGCGATGTGCGGTTTCAGTTCCGGCAAACATCGTCGAAGGCTGTGCGCGGGAAACTCAACGCGAATGCGTGCGGTTCTTCGGCATCTCCTTCGGGTCGGTACGGGAGTTGGGCTATTTCATCGAGCTGGCCGCACGGCTCGGTTATCTCGACGATGCGGTTGCCGCGGACTTACTGACAACTCAGGGGCGAGTGGCGGCCGCGCTCGCCGCGCTGAGCCGGGCGTTGCGCTCATGACTCCGCCCGGTTCCTCGACGCGACCCTCTGGCCCGCCCCGTCCTCCAACCCCAGCCCCTCAAGACCCCAAGACCTCAAGACCCCAAGACCCCAGGACCCCAGGACCCCAAGACCCCAAGACCCCAAGACCTCAGGCCCCCAGGCCCCCAAGAAACCGACGCACCGCCGCCACGAACGCTTCCGGGTTGTCTCCCATGACGGAATGGCCCGCGCCGGGGATCGACACCAGCTCGCTGCCGGGAATCGCCGCCTGGAGTCGTGCCGCGCTCTCGGCCGACAGGATGTCGCTTTCGCCGCCCTTGAGAATCAGGGTCGGGCACGCGAGTGCGCGCACGTCGTCCCAGAGGTTGTGGAGCGCGCTGGCCTCGAAGCGGCGGTCGCCCGAGCGCAGGTACTTGTCGTACTTCCAGGTCCACTTGCCGTTCGGCAGTTGCTTCAGGTTGTGGGTGAGGCGGCTGCGGATATTCTCCGGCGAGCGGCGCGGGTTGAACTGATGTGCGCGTTCGACAAAGGCTTCGAAACTGTCGAGTTCGTCGGCGGCCTGAATGAAGCTGCGAATGCTCTCGACGCCACTGGGTTGGATCTCGGGGCTGACGTCGACGATGACCAGGGCGCGCACCCGTGCGGGATGCCGCGCGGTGAAGGTGATGGCGTTGATCCCGCCCATCGACATGCCGGCGAGCAGGAACTGCGACAGACCGAGCGCGTCGGCAACGGCGGCGATATCGGCCGCCTGAGTGATGCGGCTGTAATCGCCGTCGGGGGCCCAGTCGCTGTCGCCGTGGCCACGCTGATCGAGGCAGATGACCCGGTAATCGGCGGCAAGGTCGGCGGCCACTTCGTCCCAACTATGCGCCGTTTGCGTAATGCCGTGGAGGCAGAGAAGAGGCGGCGCACCGGCCGCACCCCACTCGACGCAATGGAAGCGCAGCCCACGTGCGGTAACGAAGGCGTCCTGCGGTGTCGGCATACGGTCTCCCTGGCGCGGGCTTCGCCCGCAACCCATTGCGGATTGCGGAATGCGGATTGCGGAACTCATGAATGCGTCGTCCGCAATCCGAAATCCGCATTCCTAAATTCTTCGCACCATGCGACGAACTCGCGAACTAGTAGCTCCGATTGCGCGACCGGTGGCTAACACGGGGGCGGGGTATGGACAAGGAGGCGGCGCTGTACGCGCTGATGCTGTCGGAATTGCCGCACGTGGGCGAGCGATTGGCAGACCGAATCCTGAGTTGCAACCGCGAGCGCGGCCACGGCCTGGCGACGTTCTTTCGCTTGCCGCCGGCTGTCCTGCGCGAAGTCTACCGTTTGCCCGCCGACACGGTCGCCCACCTCGACGTCGGGATGGAGGCGCACCGTGCACGGTGCGGTTGGTTGCTCGGTCGCCTGACCGTGGCCGGCGGTGACGCCTGGTGCGCCGGCGACGCCGCGTATCCACGCCGGCTCGCGCGCCGGCTCCGGCCACCTCCGCCGGTACTGTACACGGTCGGAGCGCCGGATCTCCTCGAGCGGCCGACGCTGACCGTTCTGAGCTCGCGCATGCTGAGCGAACACACGGTGCCGGCGACCGCGGCCGTGGCCGAGGCTGCGGCGGCGCAAGGCTTCACGCTGGCCGGCGGCGGGATGAAGGCGTCGTACCGCGTAGCGTCCGTGGCCGCACGGGCGGCGGGAGCGGCGCGGGTTATCGTCCTCGACCGCGGACTGTTTGCCACTTTCGGCGCACGGGCCGACCGTGACCCGTCGGGGTTCGGCCCCGGACGCGCCGCGCTGGACGTCAACCGCACGCTGGTCGTGTCGCCGTTTCGACTCGGCGATCATGCATCGCCGCGCAGCGGACAACGGCGCGACGAGTTGGTGGCAGCGCTGGCCGACGTCGTCGTCGCCGTACACGCGCAGCCCGGAGGCCAGATCGAACGCGTGTGCCTGGCCGCACTCGATCGCGGCCAGTCGGTGCTGTCGTGGTACGGAGAGAACGCCGGTCTCGTCGCCGCGGGAGCCACGGCCATTACGGAGGCGGATCTGCCGGAGCTGGGTCGTTTCGTCAGTTCGGTGCCGGAATGAGCCGCCGGCGCTCGATTCGGTTGCCGGGGTACGACTACTCTCTCCCGGGTTCGTACTTCTTCACCGTCTGTCCTCAGGACCGAGCGTGTCTGTTCGGCGAGGTGCTGGGGGACGGGATGGGACTGACCGATGCGGGGCACATGGTGGCAGCAGTGTGGAAGGCGCTGCCGGAGCGGTTCCGCGGCGTCGATCTCGACGCGTTCGTTGTCATGCCCAACCATGTACACGGCATCATAACGATCGATAGGGGGAGGGAAGGCTGTAAGGTCGATCTTATGACTGAGTCTATTCGCAACCGGTTCGGCGCCTGCAGACACGGGAGGATGGCCGCCATCCTGCTCGTCATCGGTCTGCTGGGGGCAGCGACGCGCACTGTCGCCGCCGAATCCGCCACGCCGGCACGCCGTCCTGCACCCATCGCCGTCGAGAGCCTGCGCTGGGCGAGTCCCCCGGGGATGTCCGGAGTCGAGGCCGCGTGGGCGATCGGGTCCGAGCGGGAGTCGGGCCCCTACGTGCTGCGCGTGCGACTGGCGTCGGGAACCCGCGTACCGCCGCACACGCACCCCGACGTGCGCGTGACGACAGTCCTTTCGGGCACCCTGTACGTCGGCTTCGGCGATCGCTTCGAGGAGGGCAACGTCGTTGCGGTCCCGACGGGCGCTGTGTACGTTGCGCCGGCCGGGGTGCCGCATTTCCTCTGGGCCAGAGACGGCGATGTCTTCTACCAGGAGAACGGCACGGGGCCGACCGGAACGGCCATGCTGGCTCACTGAACGGAGGGAACGACCGATGTCAGCACGGATCGACAATCCGCCGACCTTCTGGTTCCGATGGCTCGTGGTCGCCACCATTGGCGTGACGGTGTTTGGGGCGAGCATGATGTTGGCCCCAGGGCTGATCCGTGCCGCGTTTGGGTTGCTCACTTACGGTTCGACCGACGCGCTGGAAGCCTTTGGACCCGAGGCCGCCGCGTACATCTCTTTTGCGCACGGGATCATTGGCGCGGTGATGGTCGGGTGGGGCGTGGCGCTTCTGTTCGTCATCCTCGGCCCGTTCCGGCGCGGTTCGCGCGAGGCGTGGTTGACAGTGGCCGTGTCGCTTGCGGCCTGGTTCGTACCGGACACCATCTTCTCGGTGTGGACCGGCTTCTGGCCGAACGCGATCCTGAACGCCTCGCTGGCCGTCGTGTTTCTTATCCCGCTCGCGGCGACTTACGGCGGCATGGATCGCCGCTGATCTCGACTCCCTTCCGCGCCACCTGCCGTCCGCCCTACGCCGGGCAGCCCATGACCGCCTTTACTTCGAGGAACTCCTCGAAGCCGTACTCGCCCCATTCGCGGCCGTTGCCGGATTGCTTGTAGCCGCCGAATGGGGCGGAGAAATCCGGGCCCGCCCCGTTGATGTGGACGTTGCCAGCGCGCAAACGCGCCGCGACGCGCAGGGCCCGCTCCGGATCGCCGGACGACACGTACGCGGACAAACCGTACGGCGTATCGTTGGCGATGCGGATTGCGTCCTCCTCACTATCGTACGGCAGGATCGACAGCACCGGCCCGAAGATCTCCTCGCGCGCGATGGTCATGTCGTTGCGCACGTTCGCGAACACCGTCGGGCGCACGTAGTAGCCTTTCGTCAGACCCGCGGGCAGGCCCGGCCCGCCCGTCACTAACTCCGCACCGTCGTCGATGCCGGCCTGGATCAGCCGCTGAATCTTGTCGAACTGCGCCTGGCTGACCACCGGGCCGATCGTCGTGCCGTCCGCCTGCGGGTCGCCCACGACCGCCTTCTCCGCCGCCGCTCTGGCAACCGCCACCGCCTCGGCGAGCCGCGCCCGCGGCACCAGCATACGCGTCGGTGCGTTGCACGACTGACCGCTGTTGGTGAAGCAGCTCCGCACGCCACCCTCGACCGCGCGCTTCAGGTCGGCGTCGTCGAGAACGATGTTCGCCGACTTGCCGCCCAGTTCCTGAGCGACGCGCTTGACCGTGTCGGCGGCCGCCTTCGCGACCAGCACGCCGGCGCGGGTCGAGCCCGTGAACGACACCATATCGATGCGCGGATGGGCGGCGATGGCCGCACCGACGGTCGGACCGTCGCCGTTGACCAGGTTGAACACCCCCGGCGGTACGCCGGCCGCGTGCACGATCTCCGCAAACAAGATCGCATCGAGCGGCGCGATTTCGCTCGGCTTGAGCACCATCGTGCAACCCGCCGCCAGCGCCGGCGCGACCTTGCAAGCGATCTGATTGATCGGCCAGTTCCACGGCGTGATGAACCCGCACACCCCGATCGGCTCCCTGACGATGCGGGTCTTGCCCTTCTGGTGCACGAACTCGTACGAGCCGAGCACCTCGATCGCCTGTTTGAAGTGAGCGAGTCCGGCCGGCGCATGCGCCGCATTCGCCAGGAACTTCGGCGCGCCCATTTCGAGCGAAATCGTGCGCGCGATTTCGTCGAGGCGCGCCTCGTAGGCGGTGACGATGCGCTGCAAGAGAGCGAGCCGTTCCTCCCGCGAGGTCCGGCCGAAGGACTCGAAGGCCGCTGCGGCCGCGGTGACCGCCCGGTCGACGTCCGCCGCACTGCCCAGACTGATCCGGCCGATCACCGCCTCGGTTGCCGGGTCGCTGACGTCCATCGTCTTCGGCGTGACCGGCGGAACCCACTCTCCGTTGATGTAGAACTTCAGGCACTCCTGCATGGCGCGCTCCTCGTTGGTTGTCGTTCGGCGTCAGAATGACCGCGACGCCCTCGGGCGGCATCGCGGTTTCAAGGTGACGCGCGCACCGATCGGCGTCAAGCCGGTACGGAGTGCCCGCGGGCAGGTTGAGCTAGCCGGGCCGTCGGGGCAAGGTATGCGCCGATGGCTCGAACTCCATCGACTCCAGTCGAATCGGCGAGCTGGCGCGGACTGCCGGCGAGCGTCTGGGCGCTCGGCTTCGGCTCGTTGTTCATGGACATGTCGTCGGAGCTGATTCACAGCCTTTTGCCGGTGTTCATGTCGGCAGTGCTCGGGGCGTCGATGGTGACCATAGGACTTGTCGAAGGGGTCGCCGAGGCGACGGCGGCAATCACGAAGGTGTTCTCGGGGGCGCTGAGCGACTATCTCGGCAAGCGCAAGTTGCTGCTCGTGCTGGGTTACGGTCTGGCCGCCGCTACCAAACCGGTCTTTCCCCTGGCCACCTCTGTCGGTTGGGTGTTCGCGGCGCGCTTTATCGACCGCGTGGGCAAGGGCATCCGGGGGGCGCCGCGCGATGCACTGGTTGCCGACCTGACGCCGGCGGCCCTGCGCGGGGCGGCATACGGGCTGCGCCAGGCCCTCGATTCCGTCGGCGCCGTGCTCGGTCCGCTGCTGGCTCTGGTTCTAATGGCGAGGCTGGCCGGAAACATCGCCGCTGTGATGTGGGTAGCCGTCGTGCCCGCCCTCGTCACGGTAGCTCTGCTGATCGGTTTCGTGCGCGACCCGGATCATGGGAGCGACGAGGGTGCCGCCCGTGCCCCCGTCAGTCTCGCCGATGCGCGGCGGTTGTCGGGCCGGTACTGGCGGGTCGTGCTGGTCGGCGCCGTTTTCACGCTGGCTCGGTTCAGCGAAGCCTTTCTGGTCCTGCGCGCTCAGGATGTCGGGTTATCGCTGGCCTACGTGCCGGCGGTCCTCATCGTGATGAACGTCGCCTACGCCGGGGTGGCCTACCCGGCGGGAGCCGCGGCCGACCGTATGAGTCGGCGCCGGCTGTTGCTGATCGGTCTGGCACTGCTGATTGCTGCCGACATCGCGCTGGCGGCTGCGGACGCGCCGTGGCTGGCGTTCGTCGGCGCCGCACTCTGGGGTCTGCACATGGCGTTCACGCAAGGCTTGTTCGCCAAGCTCGTTGCCGACACGGCTCCGGGCGACCTGCGCGGCTCGGCCTTCGGGATCTTCAATCTGGTCAGTGGCGTCGCGCTGTTACTCGCCAGCGTGCTGGCCGGCTGGCTGTGGACCGCCGTGGGCGCGCCGGCGACGTTCGTTGCCGGGGCGGCTTTCGGCGCCGTGGCGGCGCTCGGCCTCATAGCGCATCGTACCGGCCGGCAACGTCGCCACCCCGGCGGTAGGCCACCGCCCACCGACAGTTACTTGCCTCCGACGCAAACGTGACGCCTGACCGGTGCGCCGCGCGACGTGCGCGCACAGTGGATTCGGGTGCTTCCGGTGGCATAGCAGATGCACTTACACGCCCGGCACGACGTGGCGGGCACTTGCACAGCGGCGGCGAGTCGATCATGGATTGGACGCTCACCTTCAGAGATGCAATGCGACATGTCCGGTATTGCGGCATGGCCAGTAGCGGGCGGTGTTGCCCCGGGAGGTGGCCTGCGATCTCAGATCCTCGACGGCGGCGGCTGTTGGGCATCCATCCTCCGCCGCCCTTCCACCGTAGCCGCGGGCCGGGGGTCTCAGGCCGGTAGCGGACATGTTCACCCCCGACCCGACCGAGCTGCGCGCGCAGGCGCGCGCCGCAATCGATTCGCGCATCTCGCAGCGTCTCCCGACCGCGATGTTCGTCGTGGTGATCTGCAGCCTGGCCTTCACCGTCGAGGACTTCTGGCTGCAACCGCCGGAGCTACCCACGTTGCTGGTCATAAAGGCCGTGCAGCTTGCCATCGTTCTGCCGCTATTCTTGCTCATGCGCCTGCCGATCGGTCGCCGCTACCCGTCGTCGCTCGCGCTCATCGGCATCAGCGCAGTGATCGTTACGACGGCGGCTCTCGGCATCACGCGCGGGGAAACCGTAGCCGCACGGACCGTCATCATTCTCCTGACCATCGCCACGCCGGCGGTGCTGCCGTGGGGCATTGCCCCGCAGCTCGTCACCGCAGCCATCGCGGCGCTCGCTATTGCCTGGAACTCCTACGGCGTGGCCGGCAACTTCGATTCGATTACCGGCTATATCGGCGTCGGCACCACGGTGGTGTTCCTCGGCTCGGTATACGTGGCCTACGAGTTCGAGCGCTACCGGCTGGACATCGAGCAGCACAACATCGTCCTGTCCGGCTACCAGGACGTCGTCGAGAGCGCCACCGATCTGATCCAGTGCGTCCGCCCTGACGGTTCATTCGCCTACGTGAACCGCGCCTGGCGGGAGGCCCTCGGTTACTCGGAAGACGAAGTCCGGCGGTTGACCGTTGCCGACGTCTTGCATCCCGACAGCGCCGGGCATTGCTCGCTCGTGTTCGGTCGTTTGATGGCGGGGGAGTCCGTCGGGCCGATCGAAGCCAGGTTCCTGACCAGGAGCGGCCGCACGATCGACGTCGAGGGTACCGCGAGCTGCGCCAGGGTAAACGGGCAGCCGATCGGCTGCCGGGCATTGTTCCACGACGTCACCGAGCGCCGGCGCATGGAGGCGGCACTGCGGCAGAGCGAACGTCACTTCCGGTCGCTCATCGAGCACGCCTCCGACCTGATCACCGTCGTCGATCTCGACGGGACCATCCGCTATCAGAGTCCCTCGGCGGCACGTATTATCGGCTATGATGCGGAAGCTCTGATCGGCAAGAACGTCTTCGAACAGGTACACCCGGACGACCAGGCCGACGCAGCCGCAGGCTTTGTCCGCCGCATCAAGCAGGTGGGCGACGAAGAGCCACTGTCGATCCGCATCCGCCACCGGGACGGATCGTGGCGGGTGCTCGCTACTCTGGCGACGCCGCTCCCCGAGGAGTCGGGCGTCGGAGCCGCGGTCATCAACTCGCGCGACGTGACCGACGCCCTCGCCTCCGAACGGGCGCTGCGCGAGAGCGAGGAGCGACACCGTCTGGTATCGGAGTTGATGTCGGATGCGGCCTTCGCCTTCCGCGTCACCCCCGACGGACGCTTCCGGTCGGAATGGGGCATTGGCGCGCTCGATCGGATCACCGGGTACACGCCGGAGGAGATCGCCGATCTGCCCTTGTCCGCCTATGTCTACCCCGAGGACTTCCCGCAAGTCCGCGCCGCCCTGGATTGCATCCTCGCCGGCGAACCCGGGGTGGGGGAATGCCGGATTTCGTGCAAGAGCGGCGAGAAGCGCTGGACCCGCTACTACGCCCGGCCGGTTTCGAGGACTGCCGAGGGCTTCCGCTTTGTCGTGGCGGTCCAGGACATCACGGCCCGCAAGCGCGCCGAGGAGGACGAGCGGCGCGCCCGGGAAGCGGCGGAGGCGGCCAACCGCGCCAAAGGCGAGTTCCTCGCCAACGTCAGCCACGAGATCCGCACGCCGATGAACGGCATCATCGGAATGACCGACCTTGCCCTGGAAACGACGCTGACACCCGAGCAGCGCGAGTACCTCGGTCTGGTCAAGGACTCAGCGGAGTCGATGCTCATCCTGCTCAACGATTTGCTCGACTTCTCGAAGATCGAGGCCGGCAAGTTGCAGCTCGAGCCGGAGCCGTTCGGCCTCCACGCCCGGTTGGCCGATATGCTCAAGGCCCTGGCGTTGCGGGCGCGCGAGAAGGGTCTCGTGTTCGAGTGCCGCGTGGCACCCGAGGTACCGGAGGTGCTGATCGCCGACCCCGGGCGCCTGCGCCAGATCCTCGTCAACCTGGTCGCCAACGCGGTCAAGTTCACCGACCGCGGCGGCCTCAGCGTCGAACTGGAAGCGCGCCGACTGGGCGTCGGCGGCATCCAGGAAGGCCGTGCAACGAAGAACGAGGGACGACCGGCCAGCGAGGTTGCGTGCGTCGAGTTGCACTTCACCGTGCGCGATACGGGCATCGGCATCCCGGCCGACAAGCGGACGAAGATCTTCGAAGCCTTCGAACAGGTCGACGGATCGACGACGCGCAAGTATGGCGGCACCGGACTCGGGCTGGCGATCTGTTCGGAGCTGGTGGCAATGATGGGAGGGCGGATCTGGGTGGAAAGCGAGGTCGGTGTCGGCAGTGCGTTTCATTTCACCGCTCGTGCCGAAGCCGCACCCGCGCCGGCGGTCGCCGCGCCCGCCGCGTGCCCGGCGCCGCCGGCACCGCAACCTGCCCGTTGCCGGCGTTCTCTGCGCGTGCTCCTGGCCGAGGACAACCCGGTCAACCAGCGCCTGGCGTTACGTCTCCTGGAACGACAGGGACATTCGGTGGTGGTTGCCGGCGACGGCAAGGCCGTCGTGGAGGCCTGGGAGCGCGAACAGTTCGACGTGATTCTGATGGACGTCCAGATGCCGGAAATGGACGGCCTGCAAGCCACGGTGGCAATCCGTGTGCGCGAAGGGCAAGCGTGCGGCGAGTCGGCGGGCGCCGACAACGGCAGCCAGCCGCAGAGTTCCTCCGGCCATACGCAGATCGTGGCCATGACCGCGCACGCCATGAAGGGCGACCGCGAGCGTTGCCTGGCCGCCGGCATGGACGACTACATCGCCAAGCCCATCAGGGCTCAGGAGCTGTTCGCAATTCTCGATCGCATTGCCGGGTCGAATCCGGGCCCGGCGGCGAGCGCCGATCTCAGGACGGCATGTCGGTGAGCTTTCGGGCGGAAATTCCCCGCCCGTCCATCCCGTCGCGCCCGCGTACGGGCTCCGTCGCAAGGGCAGAGCCGCGCTTCGAGCCCGGTTGAGGAAGGTGGCTGTTTTCCTTCCGACCGCCGTGCTAGACGCCTCGAATGGCCCGGTTCTGGATCGGCACCTCCGGTTACGGCGCGAAGGATTGGCGCGGCGTCTTCTACCCCGAGAACCTGCCGGAGGAAGAACTGCTCCGCTACTACAGCGAGCGATTTCCGACGGTCGAGTTCAGCGCCCCCTTCCACCGTATGCCCAACATCCGCACCGTACAGGGGTGGGCCAAAGAGAGTGCCGCCGATTTCGCCTTTTCCTTGAAGGCCCCGCGGCGCATCACACACGATCTCCAATTGCGCGATGCGGCGGATCCGCTGACCTCGTTCTGCGACACCGTCCGCGTGCTCAGGGACAAGCTCGGAGCGTTGCTCTTCCAGGTACCGCCCTTCGTGCGTAAGGACGTTTCGCGTCTCGAGGATTTCCTGCACCAGATGCCGCCGGGCTACCGGCCGGCGTTCGAGTTCCGCAATCCCGCCTGGCTTACGGACGACACCTTCGAGTGTCTGCGCCGATTCGACGTGGCGCTGTGCGTTGCCGAGCAAGCGGAGCAGGCGACGCCGTTCGAGGTGACGGCGCGTTTCGGCTACTTCCGGCTGCGCCGTCCGGATTACTCGGCGGCGGATCTGGAGCAATGGGCCGGTCGCCTGCTCGCGGCCGCCGCGCGCTGGGAAGACGTGTTCGTCTACTTCAAGCAGGAAACGCCGGGGCGGGCACCGCGGTTAGCCGAGCAGTTGCTGGGACTCGTCCACCCCGCGCCGGTGGATTCCCGACCCGCGCCGCGGCCCGTCGCTTCCGTCTGAAGGGGGCGGAGCGCGGATTACGCAGGCCGACCCGCACGGCGACGGGGACTGTCGAGATACCCACTCCCTCGGGTCGGTATCGTCATCGGGATCGCGACCGATCCCCCCGTGCCACGCCGAACTCGGTGCCCATGACCGACGCTCGTCCATGCCCCGATACCGATAGCGACACCGACCCCGGCCCCGCTCGACATCCGCGGGGGCAGCGCGGCGGCTGCGGGGACAGTCCGGTCATCCCCGCCGGCTCACCTCTTCGGTCGGCGCTACTCTCGCTCCAGGCGCTCGGCAATCCAGAGTTTGATGATCGACTGGCGCGTTACCCCGAGACGACGGGCTTCCTCGTCCAGAGAGTCCACCATCCACGCCGGGAAGTCGACGTTCACCCGCCTGGCTTCGCGTCCCGGCCTGCGTAGGCGTCCTACATCCAGATCTCCGATCACGTCTTCGCCGCGGTCGAACTTGCGGTCAAAGGTCTTCGCTTTCATAGATCTCCACCTCGGACGATCGAGGTCGTCGCACAGAAATGAACCGCACGACATCGTTGCGGTACGTGATGACCGCCGACCAATGTCTGTCGGCGACCTTTCCGACGACCAGAAACCGTGGCTCATCCTCGGTTCTCGCCGGTACCTCAACCCGCCGGCCGTCTTCCCACAGTCGCTGCGCCTGGAAGAAATCGATCCCGTGTTTCTTGCGGTTCGATTCGCTTTTCGCCGCATCGAACTCGAACCGCATGAATAGTAAATATGCCCTTTCTCGACCGGCGACAACACGCCCGATCTCAGGGGACGATGGGGGCGGTGCGCCGATTCGGACAACCCGTCCCCTGGGCGGGGGCGGGTTCGCAGGGTGACCGAGTCGGCGACGGGGACTGTCGAGATACCCACTCCCTCGGGTCGGTATCGTCATCGGGATCGCGATCGATCCCCCCGTGCCACGCCGAACTCGGTGCCCATGACCGACGCTCGTCCCTGCCCCGATACCGATAGCGATACCGACCCCGGCCCCGCTCGGCATCCGCGGGGTTGTCGGTGTTGACCCCCCTGGCTTTCCCGTCCCGACCTGCGTGCGCCGTCAGAGGCCGCCGCGAACGGCACGCACCCGATCGACGCCCGCACCGCTCTTGAGGAAGACATTGGTGTAGCCGTAGCTGAAGTGCACGAACCACGCGAACGTCGCGTCGTTGGTGTAGGTCGTCGAGGTCCAGTACCCGGCACCCGCCGTGCACGTGCAGGCGAGCACCGTACACCCCGACGGCACACAGCCGTCGTGGAACACCGGGTAGCCCTGCGGTCCGCTCTGCCCGAAGTCGACGATGCTCTGCAGCTCGCGGATATTCGGGACGCGCCAGTCGTTGTACCCCGCGAACCCGGTCCCTCCTTCGGCGTTGAGGTCATCGAGCCAATCCCAAATCGTTTCCTGCGACCCGTTCCCCGACCAGACATAGGCGTTGTCCCAGTCGTGCAGCCCGCCGGCATCGTCTTTCTTCTCCCACATGAGGCCCGTGGTCACGTCCGTGATCGTACCGTCGCCGTTGTCGACGAAGCGGAGCGGCGCACCGGAACGTACATCGCCATCGTCCGCGACCGGAACGCCCCCCGGTATGCCCTCGTTCTTGTCGGCCCCGTACGACACAATCTGCCCGCTGGCCGGGAAGTTGCCGCGACCGCAGGCAACCTCGGGCTTGTCGTCGTCGGTCGGTCCCTCGATCGCCGCATTAACCTCATCCAGCTCCGCAATGGCGTCAGTCGGCGACGGCGACAGAGCCACCATTGCCGGCCGCACGGCGTCGAGCCATTCGAGGGCCCGCGGATACTGGGTCGACACTTGCACGTTGGTGGCGCACTCATGGGCAGCGATAAGGCAGTCGGTCCAGTCCTGCAGGCTGGCGACGGTGCCATTACCCGTGAAGCGCTTGCACCAAGCGTTCAAATTCTCTGCGTTAAGCGGCTCGGCCACGCTCGCCCCGGTTCCCAACACGTCCTGAAGCGTGTGTTCGAGGCCTGTCCCGCACGCCGCCGCGATCTTGGCCCCGGCTTTCGCCGCCAGCGTCTTGGTCGGATTGGCGTCGTTGCGCAACTTCCGCAAGGCGCTCACGCACGTGCTCGCCGCCGCCGCCCCGGTGCCATTCGCCACCACAACCTCCCTGGCGATCTTCTGCAGGCACACCTGGAGAGCCTTGGTGCGCCCCGCGGCAAATTTCGCCGCCTCTCCGCGCACGACCTTCTGGCACTTCTCGAGACTGCTCTCCGGCGTAGCGCCGGCAACCCCGGCCCCAGCCATCGCTGCTGCAAGCACCAACACCTGACCAAGCGGACGACCGCAAAAGCCCTTCATTCTCGCTCCTCCCTGCTCTCGCTCGCGCGACCGGTGCCTCTGCCCCGGGGCCCCGCTTGCGCTCGGCACATTCTTGTCCAACGAACCCTGCGGCACATCGCTTCCTTAGTCAAGGCAAACATGGAGCCCCGCGACCGCACCGGGCGACCGATCCGGCCGCGTACGCCTGTTCCTGGATGGCGTTCCGGAGGTCGATCTTCGCGGCGATGCGGCCGCCGTCGAAGATCGTTTGCACGAGGTTGGCGGCGACCCCGGCGGCAAACGCGCTGCCGCTGGTGAGCGCCCCGGACGGCCGCGGGCGGATTGCCGGGGGCTTGCCGGGCAAAGCCCCTTTTCGGGTGGCGCCCCGCACCCCGGAACGGCACAGATCGGTGGCGCCGCCGCGATCGGTCGAAGGCGCCGACTGCATCGGCGAGCCGCTGCGCGTGGCCGCCAGAGTGGGCAGTCGACGCGGCCTATCCGCCCGGGGGCGGACATGCTAGGCATCCGGCGATGAATCTGGCCTCCATCGAGCTTCCGGGAATCGAGAAGGTACGCAGCGGCAAGGTCCGCGACATTTTCGATCTGGGCGACCATCTGCTGCTGGTCGCATCCGACCGGATATCGGCATTCGACGTGGTGATTCCCACACCGATCCCGGGCAAGGGCGCCGTGCTCAATCAGCTTTCGGCGTTTTGGTTCGAGCGGTTGGATTTCGTTCCGAATCACATGATCGCGACCCGGGTCGAAGATTTCCCGGGGGAACTGCGGCCGTTCGCGGATCGTCTGCGCGGCCGGTCGATGATCGTGAAGAAAGCTCAACCTCTCGCGGTGGAGTGCGTGGTGCGCGGTTATCTGGTGGGATCGGGCTGGAAGGAATACCGGGAGCGGGGAACCGTCTGCGGCATCCGGTTGCCCACCGGCTTGCAGCAGGCGGGTCAGTTGCCGGAGCCGCTTTTCACCCCCTCCACGAAAGCCGAGACCGGACACGACGAAAACATCACGTGGGCGGAATGCTGCCGGCTCGTGGGCGAGGAAACGGCCCGCCTGGCGCGCGATTTCAGCCTCCGCATCTACAACGAAGGCCGCGCCCACGCGGCGGATCGGGGCATTATCGTCGCCGACACCAAGTTCGAGTTCGGCCTCCTGGACGGCAACCTGATCCTCATTGACGAATGCCTCACCCCCGATTCGTCGCGGTTCTGGCCGGCCGACCGCTATGCCGCGGGGTCCAATCCGCCGAGTTTCGACAAGCAGTTCGTACGGGACTATCTCGAGACACTCGACTGGGACAAGACTCCGCCGGCGCCGGCGCTTCCCGACGAAGTCGTTGGCAAGACCTCCGAGAAATACCGGGAGGCATTCACCCGCCTGACCGGACGGCGGCTCGAGGAATAACCGGCGACGGCGCGGCGCCAATCTTCTTCCGGCTGGCGGTCGCCCCGGACATCGCCGCCTTTACCGGCGGCGCCGCGGTCGGGTCGCCCCTTTGCCTGAAGTCGCGGCGCGCGTGCGGCGTGCGTGCGCACCCATGATGCGTGCAAACGTCGCCGCCAGCGCCGGATCGTCGAGGTCGGGCAGCGGCACCGGCGGCGCCGGCGCGCCGGGCGGCGGCGTTGGCGGCGGCTCGGCCTCCGCTGGTACATCGACGTGTCCGGCCACGAAGAAGATATCGCGAATCGCCGGCACGCCGAGACGGGCGTTGAGCCGCTCGCGCAGCGTCTCCTTCATGAACTGCAACTCCTGCATCCACGCGTGCGTGGCCACCGTCACCACGAGTACGCCATTGCGCACACGGGAAGGCTGCGCCCGACGCGCCACGGTCGGACCGACCACCTGCACCCACACGTCCCACACCCGGTAGGCACGCAGTTCCTGCTCCGGATCGAGACGCTGCAGCACGGCTTGCAGGACATCGCCCACGGTGGCGGGCGGGAGCGTTCGGCGCGACATGAGCGGGAGTGTACCCGCAAGCGGCGCGGCAGCGAAGAGGTGTGGAGACCGGAGGCGAACTTTCTGCAATCGACGCTTGACGACCTCAACATCTTGGGGTACTCGTTCGCTCACTACACAACATGAAGGGGTTTTGCGCATGAGGGAACCGGCGCGGCGGCGCAAGGAGGATGGGCAGGCGGGGCGCGTGCGGGCAGCGGCCGAGGCGGTGCGTGGGGTGACGGTGCCCCGGTCTTTCAGCGCCCCCGGGGTCGATCCGTTCGACGCCGTCGAGTGGGATCGGCGCAGCGCGGTGATCACCGGCGAACGCGGCGAAG
The DNA here is from genome assembly GCA_023150935.1 of Candidatus Binatia bacterium. Lineage (NCBI taxonomy): Bacteria > Candidatus Binatota > Binatia (SeqCode) > Binatia bacterium. The sequence continues at coordinate 111,593 of JAKLJW010000006.1, forward strand.
TGGTCTTCGAGCAGCACGACGTGGAGATCCCGCGGCCCTGGTCGCAACTGGCGACCAGCGTGGTCGTGTCGAAGTACTTCCGCGGCCCCCTCAACAGTCGGGAACGCGAGACCAGCGTTCGCCAACTCATCGGTCGGGTGGTCGGAACGCTGCGCGGTTGGGGCGAGCGGCAGGGGTACTTCGCGACGCCCGCCGATGCGGAGCACTTCGCGGCCGATCTGACTCATCTGCTGGTCGAGCAGAAGGCGGCCTTTAACAGCCCGGTGTGGTTCAACGTCGGCATCGAGCCGCAGCCGCAGTGCTCGGCGTGCTTCATTCTGGCGGTCGACGACACGATGGAGTCGATCCTCGGCTGGTATCGCAACGAAGGGATAATCTTCAAAGGTGGGTCGGGCTCGGGGGTCAACCTGTCGCGCATTCGCTCGGCGAAGGAAAAACTGGCCGGCGGCGGCACGGCTTCGGGGCCGGTGTCGTTCATGCGCGCCGCCGACGCCTCGGCCGGGGTCATCAAATCCGGCGGCAAGACCAGGCGCGCGGCCAAGATGGTGATTCTGAACGCCGATCACCCGGATATCCTCGACTTCATTCGCTGCAAGGAAGAGGAAGAGAAGAAGGCCTGGGCGCTCATCGACGCCGGTTACGACGGCTCGCTCGACGGCCCGGCGTACGCCTCGGTCTTCTTCCAGAACGCCAACAACTCGGTGCGCGTGACCGACGAGTTCATGCGCGCCGTCGACACCGACGGCGTCTGGCACACTCGCTACGTCCTCGACGACAGCGTCGCCGGCACCTACCGGGCGCGAGAAATGCTGCGCATGATCGCCGAGGCGACCCACGTGTGCGGCGATCCGGGCATGCAGTTCGACACCACGATCAACGGCTGGCACACGTGCCCGAACGCCGGCCGCATCAACGCGTCCAATCCGTGCTCGGAGTACATGCACCTCGACAACTCGGCGTGCAATCTGGCGTCGTTGAATCTGCTCAAGTTCGTCGACGACGCCGGCGACTTCGATACCGCGGCGTTCAAACGCGCCTGCGAGATCATGATTCTGGCGCAGGACATCGTCGTCGATAACTCGAGCTACCCGACGGCGGAAATCACCGCCAATGCACGCGCCTATCGGGAGTTGGGTCTCGGTTACGCCAACCTCGGCGCCTTGCTGATGTCGCTCGGTCTTCCCTACGACTCGGAGGCCGGGCGGCAGTACGCCGCCGCCGTCACGGCCCTCATGTGCGGGGCGGCGTACGCGCAGTCGGCCCGCATCGCCGCCGCCAAGGGTCCGTTCGCCGGCTTCGCCGCCGACCGTGCGGGCACGCTCGGCGTCATCGAACGGCACCGCGCCTGCGCGCACAAACTCGATCCGACCTACGTGCCGCTCGAACTGCTGACGGCGGCGCGCGCCGCGTGGGACGATGCCGTCAGTCTCGGCGCGGCCCACGGGGTGCGCAACTCGCAAGTTACGGTGCTGGCGCCGACCGGCACGATCGCGTTCATGATGGACTGCGACACCACCGGGGTGGAGCCGGACATCGCCCTGGTAAAATACAAGAAGCTGGTCGGCGGCGGGCTGCTGAAGATCGTCAACGGCACCGTGCCGCGCGCACTGCGACGGCTGGGCTACGAATCGAAGCAGATCCAGGCGATCGTCGAATACATCGACGAGCACGACACCATCGAGGGCGCCCCGGAACTGCGCGATGAAGACCTCGCGGTGTTCGACTGCGCCTTCAAGCCCGCCAACGGAATGCGCGCCATACACTACCTCGGGCACCTGCGCATGATGGGCGCCGTCCAGCCCTTCATCTCCGGCGCGATCTCGAAGACCATCAACATGCCGAACGCCGCCACCGTTGAAGACATCATGGACGCGTACATGGAGGCGTGGCGACTGGGCGTCAAAGCGGTGGCGATCTACCGCGACGGCTGCAAACGCACGCAACCGCTCAACACCGGCAGCAAGCCGGAGAAGAAGGCTGCGGCCCCGCTAACGGAGGCCCAGCCCGTGCGGCGCCGCCTGCCGCAGGATTGCACCTCACTGCGGCACAAATTCGATATTGCCGGACACGAGGGCTACATCCACGTCGGTCTGTTCGAAGACGGCACTCCCGGCGAGGTCTTCATCAAGATCGCCAAGGAAGGCAGCACGATCGCCGGTTTGATGGACACGATCGGCATCCTCGTGTCGATGGCCCTGCAGTACGGCGTGCCGCTCGAGGTTCTCGTCAACAAGTTCAGCCACGTCCGTTTCGAACCCTCGGGATTCACGAAGAATCCGGCGATTCCGATCGCCAAGTCGCTGATCGACTACATCTTCCGCTTCCTCGGGGCGCGTTTCATGAGCCCCGAGAAGCACTCCGATATCGGTATTGCCAGCATCGAAGCCCCGAGCGAAACCCGCGGCGCGGGGCACGACTCGACCCAACCGGGTCGCGCAACCGGGGTCACCGCGCTGGGTTTCAGCCCGCAGGCGGATGCGCCAAGTTGCTCGGACTGCGGCGCGATCATGGTTCGCAACGGCAGTTGCTACAAATGCCTCAACTGCGGCGCCACGAGCGGGTGCTCGTGAGCCGCGACCGGGGCAGACGGTAGAGGAGGACGGTTTCGGGAAGCGGCGGGGTTGCGGCATGCTGCGGATGACCTTCCCGGAGGTCCGTGGTGGCGGCCGAGGTTGACTCGGGCGGGGCGTCTCAGTCGAGGCGCCCCGCGTGGATTGCGGCACCGGAATCGACCAGAAGGCGCTGGAACAGCGTCGTCTTCAGGTGGTTCAGCAGGGCTTCAGGCTCCCCCGATTCCGGGGTACTCAGGAAGCGTTGAATCAGAATGCCGCCGAGAGTGGCCATGATGAACGCGGCCTCGCGCGTCGGACTGGCATCGGCGCGGAACACACCCTGACGTTGACCGCGATCGAGGATTTCCGCGATCGATCCTTCGAACGCCCGGTACAGGGCGATCACCCGGGAGAGTCCCTCGTCTTCGGCCTGTTCCTCGCCGCGCAGCGTCAAGGTGAGGAAGAACCGTACCGAATAGACGTTCTCCTGCGTGAAGGCGAAAAAACGGTCGATCAGTAACCCGAGCTGTTCTCGCGCCTCGAGCCCCTCGAGCGAGTCGACGTTGATGAAATACGGCTCGAGCGTCCTTCTCAGGGCGCTCCGATAGAGCGCCTCCTTGGAATCGAAGTGCCAGAAGATCAGTGCCTTGCTGACCTTCGCCTCCCGCGCCACCTGCGACAGAGTTGTATTCTCGTACCCCTGCCGCGCAAATAGCTGGGAGGCTGCGGAAAGAATTTTCTCCCGCGCTTCGTGCGCGTCTATCTGGGCTTTGTCGGCCATCTCGCCGCGTCCCCGGCACCGTAGGGGGAAACCCCGCGGCAAGTCAATCTCGCGGGCGGGTTGCATCGCCGCGCTCCGTCGGGCAAGGTGCGCCCGATGCGCCCCCGCCGCTCGAAGATAAGCTGGGGTCTGCGGGCCGGTGCGGCGATCGTAAGCGGCTTCGCCGTCGGCACTCTCTTGCAGCGTCCATCCGGCGAAGCGCCCGCGGCGCCCGCGGCGACGACGGTCCCGATCCTCGCCGAAGCCGAGACGCCGCAAACCGGCGCCGTGTCCACGGCCGCGGCGGCGCAGCCGTGGACCCTCCACAGCAATGGCTGGCGCATCCGCGTCACCGATGTGGCGCCGGCCGCTGCCGAGTCGCTCGCGTCCCCGGACCTCCCGGCGCCGGCCCCCGAGGTGTACGGGCCGCCGGTGCCCACCCGCCGGCCGCTGATCTCGGTGTACGATGACCTGCTGGCACGGCACGCCGCCGAGGAAGGCTTCGATTGGCGTCTTATTGCCGCGATCGTCGGCGAGGAGTCGGGTTTCGAACCGACCAGTCGAAGTTCCATGGGCGCATACGGCCTGATGCAGATCATGCCCATCGCCGCGGAAGAGGTGGGCATGGAGAACTTCACCGAGCCCGAGGACAACATCCGCACCGGCGTACTCTACCTGCGCTACCTCGGCGAACTCTTTAACGAGGCGCGCGACGCCGACCGGCTCAAGCTCGTGCTTGCCGCGTACAATATGGGCCCCGGCCACCTGCAAGACGCGCGACTCCTCGCCGTCGAGCTGGGTAACGATCCCAATGTCTGGGACAACGAGATGGAAGCCGTCATCCCGCTCCTCGAAGATCCCGAATACTACGAGTACCTGCCCAACGGATACGCTCGCGGCCGCGGCGTCGTTCGTTACGTCTATCGCGTGCTGGAAAGGTACGACCGCTATCGCGTGCTGACGGCCGAAGCGGAAGCCCGCCAGCGTACCGCGGCGCGGCCGTCTAACCGACGTCGCCGCCACGGCTGACGGCGGCAGATCCCTCAAGACACGATCAACGGAAAATAATCGAGGCTGGCCAGTACCACGTCCGCGGCGCCGAAGTCCTGGTGCCGCGTCCACCGGCCCGGCACCGCCACACATACCATCCCAGCCGCCGTCGCCGCCGCCACGCCGGGCGCCGAATCCTCTATGGCCAGGCAGGCCGACGCGGCAACCCCCAGGCGGCGCGCCGCCTCCAGGTATACGTCCGGCGCCGGTTTGCTCCGGGTCACCCCCGGGTCCTCCCCGGACACCAGTACACCGAACAGATCGTCGACCCCGAGCGCCCTCAGCAAGGCTTCGATGATCTCCCGGGTCGACGACGACGCGATCGCCAGCCGCACTCCCGTCGCTGCGAGCCTTGCCGCCAGCGTCACCGCCGGGCCGATCGGCTCCACACCGGCATCGATCTCGGCGCGACGGGCGGCGGTGTGCTTCTCCACCAGCGCTTCCACCGGCGCCGCCAGCGCATACTGCCGCCGCCAGGCTTCCCAGGTCGCACGTTCCCCGAGGCCGATGAATCGCACGTACTCGGGTTCGGTAATGGCATGGCCGTAGCCACCGAGGACGCGGTTGGCGGCCCGGAAATGCAACGGCTCGGAATCGACGAGCACCCCGTCGAGATCGAAAATCACCGCGGAGATGTCCCGCAGACGCGGGATGGGATGGGAGGTCTTCCGCATCGCCGTGCAGCTTCGCAGCACTTCCCCGCGGCAACAAGGGCCGCCGTGACCCGGTAGCCCCGCCCGGATCGAAAACCTCGGTGACTTAGAACTCACACCTGTGGTAAGGCCGAATCGTGACCCAACCGGGTGTGCAAAACCGCGCCGTACGGTGGCGCCTCGCGATTGCCGTGGCCGCCCTCCTCGGGGCTGCGCCGCGGGCGGGGTTGTACTTTCACCACCATGCCCACGGCGAGCACACCCACGTTCACCCCGCAGGCAGCGAGCACAACCACGGCGCAGGCTCCCGGCGCTCTCCCCTCTTCCCGGCCACAGACAACGACCGGAGAGAGGTCCTCGCCTTCCTCGTCTCCGAGCACTGGCGAGGACACCGTCATCCGCATACCCTTCACGACCACGACCACCACGACCACGGCGGCGATCCGGGCCATGACCAGGGAGCCGACCACACCCACGGCCATCGGCACGAGCAGAGCGACGACCACGACCACGGCCACGGCCGAGATCGCGCGCCGATCCGGAATCTCGCCTCCGATCATGATCGCCACCTTCCCGGTCTCCGGACAAACGCCTCCCCCGCGGCACCGCACTGGCACACCGCGAATCCGTTGCACCGGCTCCACGTCCCGGTGCGCATCGCGCTCCCACCGGCCGGCTCGCCACAGCCGCTGCCGTTTGTCGCTACCGGCCGCCGCCTCGACGGTCGAGTCGTGGCACCGCATGCACGCGGCCCTCCGACCCTGACGGGCACCATCCCCGCCGCCATCTGAAGCAGACGTTCCTCCGTCCCGCGGCATCATCGCAGACCGAACCGGCCGGGACTCGGAACACCGACGCACCGCAACGCGCCGCGATCCGGTTCGTGGACTACCGGTGCGGGCGTCGGGTTCCGTGCCCCATCGGCAGGCCCGGCCTCGGGCTTACCGTGAGCACCCCGGTCCGGGGACGGCGCATTCGGCGGGCGGCTCCGTGTGTCCGTTCCGTATTCATCCTGGAGGGCGGCGCGGATGTCCGCGCACCGTCGCGTGCCGTGCGCGATCCGCGTCCCGATGGAGGAGTGTGCCGTGCAAGTCAGATGGACCTGGTTGTACGCCGCCGTTGTGTCGGCGGTATTATCGCCGGTCGCTTCGGCGGCCGAGGAGGCAGCAATCGGAGAGCAACCCTCCGGCGAGTCGTCAAAGACCGCGCCGGACACGCGGCGGCCCACGACGCGACTTGAGGAGGTCGTCGTCGAGGCTGACAAACCGCTGTCGTCGGCATCTGCCGACGTTATTCGCCAGAAGGACTACGAGGTTCGCCCGCACGATACGTTGCAGGAGATCCTGAACAACACCCCCGGTCTGATCGTGGCGCAGCACCAGGGCGGCGGCAAGGCGCCGCAGTACCTCATTCGCGGCTTCGATGCCGACCATGGAACCGATTTCGCCGTGTTCGTAGACATGCTGCCGGTGAACCTCGTTACCGGGGCCCACGGGCAAGGTTACGCCGACGTGAATTTCGTCATCCCGGAAACCATCGAGCGCCTGCAACTATTCAAAGGTCCTTACTTCGCTCAGTTCGGGGATTTCGCCAATGCCGGCGCAATGAACCTGGTCACCAAAGACGAATTTGCCGAGAACTTCGCCTACGCCTCGGGTGGATTCTGGAGCACGCAACGTTACGTCCTCGGCGCCTCGCCGCGGTTGTCATGGATGAAGACGCTGCTTGCCGCGCAGGTCTATTACACGAACGGCCCTTTCGACGACCCGCAGAACTACCTGCGTTACAACTTCTTCGCCAAGGCGACCGTCGAGCCGATCCCCCACGGGAAATTGACCATCTCCGGCGCGGCGATGCAGGGCAACTGGAATGCCTCGGGGCAAATACCCCTGAGCGCCGTGGAGGCGGGGTTCATCGACACAAACCCGGCAGCGCTGGTGCCCGACCCGGGGCACCGGCCGTTCGACCGCTTCGACGCCATCGATCCGACCGAAGGCGGGCGCACGGACCGGGAGAACATCAACATCCAGTTCAGTTACACGCCCACGGCCGAAGACTCGGTAGCCGCCCAGTTGTATTTCAGCCACAATCACCTGGCTCTGTATTCGAACTTCACCTTGTACAAGGACACCGGCTTGCGGTTCTATCAGTCGGGCAACCGCATCGTCGACAACGGCGGTCTGCCGAACCCGGACCCGACTCTCGATTACCTGCCGGGCGACGGTATCGAACAGGACGAGTCACGCGTGCTCTTCGGCGGGCGGGCGTCGTATACCACGAACTGGTTCGTTCGTGACGTCGGCATGCAGACGGAGGTCGGCATCGAGAACCGCAACGATCTGATCGGCGACCTCGCCCTGTACCGGCAGGTGCGGCGGAACCGGTTCTTCGCCGTGAATCGCCTCGGCGTTGCCGAGTCGTCGGTGAGCGGCTACGCCGCGCAGCAGACGTTCCCTTACGATTGGTTGCGGTTCGATGCCGGCTTGCGCGGAGACGTGTTCTTTTTCGACGGCACCAACGAGTTGCCCGACCAGGGACCCGATCCGAACTTCACATCCGTGACCGTCCGGGGCAACACCACCGACGGCATCGTCAGCCCCAAAGCGAACGCCATCTTGACCGTGGCGCCGAACACCGAAGTGTATTTGAACTTCGGCCTCGGGTTTCACTCCAACGATGCGCGGCTGGCTCTGCTCGGCAAGCAGAACCCGGCGTTAGCGGGTGGGCTCGAATCGCCGCTGACGCGATCGACGGGCTACGAACTCGGGGTGCGGACAAGGCAGTTCGACAGCCTCGATGTCGCGGCGGCGCTGTGGCGGATCGACCTCGACGACGAGCTCAGTTTTTCGGGCGACGCGGGCAACCAGGAGATCGGCGCCGGCGGCCTCTACCAGCCTTCGGGCCCGACGCGCCGGTGGGGTGTGGACCTCGAGTTGCGCTACGAACCCGTTTCGTGGCTGTTCGTGGACTACGACCTGACCTGGAACAAAGCGCAGTTCTCCGACACCGGCGACCCCATTCCTCTGGCCCCGACCCTGTTGATGAACGGCGGGGTGACCGCACGTTGGGGGCCGAACTTCTCCGCGGCAGTGCGGGTGCGCTATCTGGCATCGCGACCGGCAAACGAGGAAGACACGCTAACGGCCTCGGGGTACACCCTGGTCGATTTGCTCGCCCGCTACCGCTGGCGCAATGTCGAGGCGCAGTTGGACCTGCTCAATGTGAGCGACGCCAACTGGCGGGAGGCGCAATTCGCGGACACGGCGTGTCTGCTGGGTCACGTCGGGACCGGGAACTGCCTGGCGACTCCGGGGCAGCAGGGAACTCACGAGGACCCGCCACAGGCAATTTACTTCACCCCCGGGAATCCGTTCTGGGTCAGGGGCGGTATTGCGATGTACTTCTGATCGAGCCGATCGATGTCGGTTTCTTTTCTCTCGCCGCGCTTCGATGTGCCGGTGACGCTGCCCGTGATGCGCCGCTACTGGCGTTGGGCCGCCGCTTCCGTCGCCGTTCACGTGGCTCTGCTCGGCTTCTGTGGCAGCTTTGCGGTGGTGCGGGTTGGCGAGCCGCGACCGCTCCGCATCACGATCTTCGAACCGCCGGCCCCGCCGCCGCCTCCGCCGGGCGGCGTTTCAGTCTTGCCCGCCGTTCCCGCTCCGGTCGCGCAACCCGTTCCCGAGCCGGTGCGACCGCCGGTGGAGAAGCCCCGGCCGCAGAAGATCGCCACTGCGCCCGGGCGAGCGGCGAAACTGCTGCCACGGCCTCGCCTCAAGCCCGACGCGGCGCCGCCGCCGGAACCGTTCCCCTCGCCCGCTGCGGTCGCGGCGCCCTTGGGAGCCGGGGCTCCCGCCGGAGAGGCTGCGGGCACCCCGGGTGGGGTAGTCGGCGGTATCGGTACGCGCGTCCTTCGCGCCGACGAGGTGGCTTCTCCGCCTGTCGTCATATCGTCTTCCATGCCGGTCTATCCGCCGTTGGCCCGCGCCCGCGGCATCGAGGGTTTGGTGGTACTGGAAACCGTCGTCGACCGCCGCGGGCGGGTCGAAGCGGATTCGGTCAGGGTGGTGGAGTCCGTACCTCTGCTCGACGATGCGGCAATCGCCGCGCTGCGCCAATGGCGCTTTCGCCCGGGCCGGGACGCGGAGGGCGAAGCCGTGCGTGTCCTGGTGCACCTGCCGGTGCGCTTCCGTCTACGCTGACGCCGGCGGTTGCCGGAGCGAGCCCCGGAGTCGGCCGCCGCGCTCGCGAATCCGCGCGGCGTCCGTGCGCGAGCCGAAGAAGCGCGAGTTCACGAACCGGGCGCCGGCCGGGGCTTAACGGGCGGCGGCGGGGCCGGAAGATACTGGGCCGGCGGCGGCGTGCGCGGAGGGGCGGCGGCGATAGACCAGATCGCCGGGTTTGACGAGGCCGAGTCGTTCGCGGGCCAGCTTCTCGATCAGCGCGTCGTCCGATTCGAGTCGTCGGATGTGCTCGCGCATCTGCTCGTTGGACTGTTGCAACTGGAAGGCGCGCTGCTCGAGCGAGGTCAGCGCTCGCTGCAATTCGCGGAGGCGAACCAGACCGTTGTCGCCGAACACCGCCGCGGTAGCGAGCAGCAAGATGCCGGCACCGACGAGCGCAAAGGTACCTTTGTATTTTCGCGGCAAGGGGGGTAGAAGGGCCATCGCGTTTTTTGCCAAAGACGTGCGCATCGTAAATTAGGAAAGGGCGGTGCGCAAATGCGAGGAGATCGTCGTGAAGATCACCAGGGTACATGCGAGAGAGATACTCGACTCCCGGGGCAATCCCACGGTCGAGGTCGAGGTCATTCTCGGCAACGGCGGTCGCGGTCGCGCCGCCGTGCCGTCAGGGGCATCGACCGGGATGCACGAGGCGCTCGAACTGCGTGACGGGAAGAAGCGCTACCTTGGCAAGGGCGTGCAGAAAGCGGTCGACAACGTCAACCGGGTCGTCGCCCCGCGGCTGAGAGGTCGCGATGCCCGAAAGCAGGCGGAAATCGATCGCCTGATGATCGATCTCGATGGCACGCCGAACAAACGCAAGCTCGGCGCCAACGCGATTCTCGGCGTCTCCCTCGCCGTCGCCCACGCCGCCGCAGCGGGATCGAAGATGCCCTTGTTCCAGTACATCGGCAGCCTTTACGGCGAGAAGCCCGTAACGCTGCCGGTGCCGATGATGAACATCCTCAACGGCGGCGCCCACGCCGACAACTCGGTCGATCTGCAGGAGTTCATGGTGGTTCCGGTCGGGGCGCGATCCTTTGCAGATGGACTGCGGATGGGGGCCGAGACCTTCCATACGCTGGCCAGGGTCCTGCGCGAGCGGCAGTACTCGACGGCGGTGGGCGACGAGGGCGGTTTCGCGCCGCGCCTCGCATCAAACCAGGAGGCGGTGGAGGTCATCCTCGAAGCGATCGAACGCGCCGGATATAAGCCCGGCCGGCAGATCGCCCTGGCCCTGGATGCGGCGGCCAGCGAGTTCTTCACCGATGGCGAGTACGTGTTCAAAAAGTCCGACGGCAGCCGCCACTCGGATGCCTCCATGGTCGAGATGTACGCGAACTGGGTCGGCCGGTACCCGATCGTGTCCATCGAGGACGGTCTCGGCGAAGACGATTGGGACGGCTGGTCGTTGCTCACGAAAACGCTCGGCAAGAAGACCCAACTCGTCGGCGACGACCTGTTCGTCACCAATCCCGAGCGGCTCCGCCGCGGTATCGCCACCGGCGTTGCCAACTCCATCCTGATCAAGCTCAACCAGATAGGCTCTCTCACCGAAACTCTGGACACCGTCGCGGCGGCGAAGCGGGCCGGCTACACCACCGTGATCTCGCACCGCTCCGGAGAAACCGAAGACGCGACCATCGCCGACCTCGCCGTGGCGGTGAACGCGGGACAAATCAAGACCGGCAGCGCCAGCCGCGGCGAGCGCACGGCCAAGTACAACCAACTGCTTCGTATCGAGGAGATGCTCGGCAAGAAGGCCGTCTATCCCGGCAAGGCGGCCTTCCGCCGGGCACGCTAGCGCGGCGCATCCACGCGGCCCGCAACGGGAGGTGACGTGGGAACTGCACTACTGGTCTCGATCGTTGCCGCCGCAGCAGCGGCGGTCTGGATATACAACAGCCTCGTCGGGCTGCGAAACCGCGTCCAAAATAGCTGGAAGCAGATCGACGTCCAGCTCAAGCGCCGCCACGATCTCATTCCCAACCTCGTCGAGGCGGTCAAAGGTGCGATGGAATTCGAACGCGACACCCTGACACGGGTCATGGAGGCGCGGGCGCGCGCCGTATCGGCCACCGGCGCACGGGCGAGCGGGGCCGCCGAAACCGAACTCTCGCAGGCGATCGGGCGCCTGTTTGCGGTGATGGAGAATTACCCGCAGCTCAAGTCCAACGAGAACGTACTGCGGTTGCAGGAGGAACTGACGACCACGGAGAACCAGATCGCCTTCGCCCGCCAGTACTACAACGACGTGGTAGAGCAGTTTAATACGCGCCAGCAGGTTTTCCCCGCCAACGTGGTCGCCAATTACTTCGGCTTCACCCCGGCCGAGTACTTCACCGGCGAGCCTCGGGAAGCCGCGGTCCCGGCCGTCGATCTGCGACTGCCGCGCTGACGTGTCGCCCCCGGCGATCGACTTCGTGGCGCGCCAGCGGCTCAACCGCCGCCGCAGCGCCCTGCTGATCGCCGCCTTTACGGTCGTTTTCCTCGCCCTCGGCGTTGGCCTCGACGGAATGTGGGGTGGCTTCATCGCCGTCGGATCCATACCCGTGCCGGTCGTCACCTTGCTCGCCGCCGGGGTCGCCGGAGCCAGCAGCCTTACCGCGTATTACGGCGGGGCGCGGCTGGTGCTCGGCTCGCTGTGCGCGGAGCCGCTCACTCTGACCGCGCCCGAACATCGTCAACTGCACAATATCGTCAGCGAGATGGCCCTCGCTTCGGGACTCCCTATGCCGAGGGTTTTCGTTCTGCCGGACCAGGCGCCGAATGCGCTGGCCACCGGCCGCGACCCGGAACACGCGGTCGTCGCGGTCACGCAGGGCTTGTTGCACCTTCTCGATCGGGAAGAAACTCAGGGGGTAATCGCCCACGAGATGGCCCATATCGGCAACCGGGACACGCTCACGATGACGCTGGTGGGCGTACTGCTCGGGGGCTCGCTGATGCTCGCAGACTGGGGGCGCCGCAGTCTCTTCTTCGGGCGCGATAGGCGGGGCAGCCCGATCCAGATCTTTGTCGTGCTCGCGCTTCTGACCGTAACCCCCCTGCTCTCCCGGTTGCTTGCGATGGCCGTGTCCCGGCAGCGGGAGTACCTCGCGGATGCCACCGCCGTACGCCTCACGCGCAATCCCCTCGGGCTCGCCAGAGCACTCGAAAAAATCGGCGCGTCAACCTGGCCGGTGCGGGCCGCAACCCGGGGCACGGCCCATCTCTTCATCAGCACCCCCTGGCCGCGTCGCGTCAACGACCGCCAGGGTCGTCTGGCAAACCTGCTGAGCACTCATCCCCCGCTCGCACAGCGCATTGCGATCTTGCGAACGATGGCACGGGCGGCATCATCGTCCACGGGCGCGCCTCCGGAATAATGGCGCTCGCCTGCCCCCAATGCCCGGGAACGCTGCGGGAGGTGACCGCCGACGCCGTCACCGGTTACCGGCTGGTGCTCGATCAGTGCCGCGCCTGCGGCGGATTATGGGTCGACCGGTGGGAGCTGTTTCCCCTCAGCGCCGAGGCGGTCGCGGCGCTCGACCCGCCCGACGAGGCCGCGTTGCACGCTGCCTCCCCGGCCGCCCCGGTACCGCTGCGCTGTCCGCGATGTCGGGCGCCCATGCGGCATTTCCGTGACTCGACCCTGCCGCCCGACGCCCGCATCGAACGCTGCCCCAATTGCGAGGGCATGTGGTTGAACCGCGGCGAACTACGCCGCCTGCGCGGGCGGGCCCGTCCCCGACGCGGTGGCCGGGCCGCGGACGCCGCCGCCGTCGATCGGCTGACGCAAGCGGCCAGCGATCCCCGGGCCTGGCCGACCGTACCCGACCTTGCCGGCGCCGTGCACGGCACGGGACCGGCTGACGAAGAACCCGACCCGGCGCTGGGACCGCTGATTGCCGGGGTCATAATCCGGGCCCTGATCCGCCTGCTCCTGCGCGTGTGACGCTGTGGACAACCATCAGTGACCACTGTGGAAACCCGTTATAACGTCGCCCTAGTTCCGTCGTGGCGCCAGCTCAACGCCATTTTAGAGGCCGGATTTTCTCCCACCCTGCTTGCGAAAGCCCAATAAAAAAATTTTTCCAAAATGGCATTCTTCTGTTGACACGAGCGGAGCGTCATTTTATTTACTGCGCCACGATGGGTGGTGGTGGTGAGGAAGTGGTTGTCTTGAGTGGAGGGAGCACAGTGTTCGTGCAGTTCATGCTTCTCCAGAAGTTCGAAGGAGGTTGCTATGCCAGCTAAGAAGGCTCCGGCTAAAGCTAAGAAAAAGGCTCCGGCTAAGAAGAAAGCGGCGCCCAAAAAGAAGAAGAAGTAGTTCCGGTTCTTTATCAGCGAGGCCAATAAGGCCAGAAGTTTACCTCCCGTCCCTCAAGGCAGAGCCGCAAGGCTCAGTGAAGAGGCCTTCCCCTCCCGGAAGGCCTCTTCATTTTATGCCGGGATCGCGGCCGACCCCGATCCCGATTGGTTCAAGCCGAACTACGGTTCGGCGTTCGGCAGCGTGAAGTAGACGGTCGCGCCTTGCTCGACGGCGCCTTCCGCCCAGATGCGACCGCCGTGGCGATGGATTATCCGCGCCACCGTCGCCAGGCCGATCCCGGTGCCCTCGAACTCGCTGCCGTGCAAGCGCTGGAACGCAACGAAGAGCTTGTCGGCATAGTGCATGTCGAAGCCCGCGCCGTCGTCGCGCACGAAATACACGGCCCCACCGTCCTCCCAGCGCACCCCGAATTCGATCCGGGCCGTCGGATGCTTGCTACTGTACTTCCAGGCATTGCCAAGCAGGTTCTCCAGGGCAACCCGTAACAGCCGCGCATCGCCGCGCACTTCGACGTCATCCGCAATCGCGAACGTAACCCGCCGCTCGGGATCGGAACGCTGCAACTCTCCGGCGATCCAGTGCGCCAGCCGTCCCAACTCCACGCGGGTGAGATCCAGATGGCGGTGCGACACTCGCGCCAGGGTCAGCAGGTCGTCGATCAACTGCCCCATCCGCGCCGCGGCGCCGCGTATGCGCTGCACGTAAGCCCGCGCCTGATCGTCCAGCCTGTCGGCGTGCTCCAGCGCCAACGCCTCGGAAAAGCCGTCGACCACACGCAATGGCGCACGCAGGTCGTGCGAGACCGACGACGTGAACGCTTCCAGCTCCTTGTTGGCGGCTTCGAGTTGTGCGGTCCGTTCTCTCACCCGGCGTTCGAGCTCGGCATTCAACCGACGCAGGCCGGCTTCGGCCAGGGTACGGTCGGTGACGTCGACGCCGGAGCCGACGATGTAGGCGACCCGCCCGGCTTCGTCCACCAGCGGGCCGAGAAACAGATCGACGACCATGACCCTGCCGCTGCGCAGGCGGGTCTCGACGTCGCCCCGCCAGCTCACACCGCCGGCGGCCTGCCCGATCCCCGCGCGCACGCGCGCAACTACCGCGGCCGAGTGACCGATCTCCGGAAGCCCGTCGAGAACCCGACCGCGCAAGTCCTCGTGTCCACCCCCGGCCACAGCCAACCAGGGCTGATTGCCTTCGAGGATACGACCGTCCAGATCCAACAGGGCGACGAAGATCGAAGGCCCGAGTCCGTCCAGCACACTGCGCAAACGCTGCTCGCTCGCCCGCAAAGCACTCGCCCACTGCGCCCGCTCGGTGGTGTCCTCGATGATCGCCAACGTTCCATGCACGTCCCCGGCGCGGCCGAGCAACGGCACGATCTGCATGCGAACGACCGACTCCCTTCCCCAGTACGAGCGGTACGGCGCTTCCACCTGCGTCGACACCTTCTCGACGATCGTGCGTTCGAAGACGGCGCTGATGCCGGCCTCGCGCAGGTTGGGCAGACTCAGGACGTTGAACTGCCTGGTCGCCTCCTCGCTCGGCGAGCCGAGGATCCGCAGTGCGGCCGGGTTAGCGCCGGTCACCTGACCACTGGCATCCGTCCTGACGATACCGATCGGCGCCTGCTCCACCAGTAGCGCCAGCAACTGCTGTCGCCCTTCGGCTTCCCTGCGGTCGGTAATGTCCATCAACACCGCTTGCAGCCCGGCCACCTCGCCGTCGCGCACGATCGGGCGACTGGATGTCCGTACCCAGATTGCATTGCCGGACTTCGCAAGCACCCGATACTCGCTCGGCTCCAGGTGACCGGCGATGGTCCGCTGGTAGCTCGCCATCAGCGCGGGCAGATCTTCGGGATGGACGAACTCCGTAAACGACCGGCCGACGATCTCGTCCTGGCAGTATCCGCCGATGCTCTCCACGTTGGGGCTGACGTAAGTGACGTGCCCTGCCGTATCTACCGTGAAGATCACCTCGCTGAGGTTCTCGACCAGCTCGCGGTACCGGATCTCCGATTGTCGCAAAGCCTCCTCGGCCCGCCGGCGCTCGCGGCGCGCCTTGGCTTCGCGCAGCTCGCGCGCCACCGCCGGTGCCAGGCGCGCAAGGCCGTCCTTCATTACGAAATCGCGCGCGCCGGCGCGCATCGCCGCGATAGCCGCCTCCTGGCTGATTTCGCCGGATACGATGATGACGGGCAGGTCGGAACCGTGTCCACGCATCCGTTCCAGCGCTGCCGTGCCGCTGAATTGCGGCATGACGTAGTCGCACAGAACGATGTCCCACTCGCGCTCCGCAAGGGCGGCAGCCAGTGCAGGCGCAGTATCCACGCGTTCCGAAACCGGGGCGTACCCCGCGCGACACAACTCGCGCAGTACGAGCCGCGCGTCATCCTCACAGTCCTCGATCAACAAGACACGCAGCGGCGTACCCATGGAGACTCCCCGGCAGCAACGTCGCCCGGCGGTGCCCCACGTCACCCGGCCCGGACCCGATCACGATAGCACGGTTCGGCACCGAACACCGCGCGCGGCGCTCCGCCGGGCCGGGCCACGGCACACACCCCGGGAAAGCGGGCGCCCCCCGCCCGCGGGCTGTTGAATTCAAGCGCCTGCCACGGAGCGGGCGGGACACCCGCGTTCCCGGGGAGGCGCATCGAGGCTCCGTCGGCGACTTCGCCTTGGCCCGACGGGGCGAGGCGATCCGAGTTGACTTCACCCAAGGCCGTGGATAGAAGCGGCGCGTTTCCGGGCGGAACCGGCTGCGCTCGGCCGGACATTCGACGAGAGGAGACCGGCATGGACGAGTGGCTGTGGGCGAAGCGTGAGGAAGACGACGACGATTGGGATGAGGAAGAGGACGACGCCGACGACGATTTCGACGAAGACGACGACGACCTCGACGACGACGAGGATTGGGACGACGACGACGAGGAGGAGAACTGACCGTTTGGATCGTCGATGCGCGCGGTCGTGCAGCGCGTTGGCAGCGCACACGTTACCATAGGCGGCCGGGTCACCGCCGAAATAGGCGGAGGCCTGGCCGTCCTCCTCGGCGTCGCGGCGGACGACACGACCGACGACGCCGACTGGCTGCTCGGTAAAGTCCTGGACCTCCGGATCTTCGAGAACGAAATCGGGAAGTTCGACCGATCGCTGCGTGACTGCCGCGGCGATCTTCTCGTCGTGTCGCAGTTCACCCTTCTCGCCGACACCCGCAAGGGGCGACGGCCGTCGTTCAGCGATGCCGCCGCACCCGAGACTGCCATCCCGCTTTACGGGCGTTTCGTCGCCGCCGCCCGCGCCGCCGGCGTCCGCGTCGCGACCGGAGAGTTCGGCGCGCGGATGCAGGTCGCCCTCGTCAACGACGGGCCGGTAACGATCGTTCTCGATAGCCGGCGGCCCTGATGCCAATGCCGTTCGCCTGCGCAAGGTCTTGCTCCGTTGTCCTGTCGTTGGGTTGCGGGCGTCGGCCCGCGGCCTGAGGGACCGGGATTCCCCGGGGGTGGGTCGCTTGTTCTTGTTGCGACGGGTATTGTGTAAGGCTCTTGGAATACCGGCTGGAGGGATAATGCCGGGGGCGGGCTTCTACTCGATTCACACGGCAAAGCTCAGGTTTGGGGCCGACGGTATCTGGTATGCCGACGACGAGCCCGTCACGCACCCGCGCCTGGCGCGCCTCTTCAGCCGCTACGTCAGGCGCAAACCGGACGGCGGCAGCTACGAGGTCTGGATCGACGAACGCTACCATGCCGACGTCGAGGTCTCCGACACTCCGTTTGTCGTTACCGCGGTGGAGACCGACCCGGAGGGCCGGATCTGGATAGATCTCAACGACGGCACCACCGAACTGCTCGATGCGGCATCCGTGGCGGTAGGTCGCGACAACGTATTGTACTGCATGGTGAAGAACGGCAGCGAGCGGGCCCGCTTCCTGCGTGCGGCGTACTATCACCTCGCCGGCGCGATCGAAGAGGTTGCCGCGGGCGACCTGCGCCTGCGCTGCGGCGAGACGAAGCATCCCATTGGCCGCATCTGAAGCCAACCCACCGCTGCACGTCGTCCTGGTGGAGCCGGAGATCCCTCCCAATACCGGCAGTATTGCCCGGCTCTGTGCGGCGACCGGCGTGCGGTTGCACCTCGTGCGGCCGCTGGGCTTTTCGCTCGACGATCGTCACCTCAAACGCGCCGGGTTGGATTACTGGCCGCACGTCGATGTGCACGTACACGACCGCTGGCAGGGCTTCATCGATGCCTCGGCGCCCCGACGCGTGCACTGTTTCTCCGCTCGTGCGACGCGCAGTTACGTTACCGCCGCATACGCTCCGGGCGACGTGCTCGTCTTCGGCTCCGAAACGCGCGGCCTGCCCCCCGACATCCTCACCGAGCATGCAGAAACCACGTTCGTCATTCCGATCCGCAGCCCGCACGTACGCAGCCTGAACCTGTCCAACGCCGTGTCCATCGTCGTCTACGAGGCCTTAAGCCGCTTCGACCTCGATTGGTTCGCCACTGCCTGACGGTGCAGAGCGCTCGACCTCCATGCATCCGATTCACGACGAAGTCCTCGCGTATATTGCCAACCCGGCACCGGAGCGTTTCGCCGCGCTGGCCCTGGCCGTGTTCGAGCATCAGTTCGCATCCATTCCGGCGTACCGGGCAGTCTGCGAGCGCCGTGGCGCCACGCCGGACTCGGTTGGCGACTGGCGGCTGGTCCCACCGGTACCCACGCTCGCTTTCAAGTATCGGCAGCTCTGTTGCGCCCCGCCCGAGCACGTCTTCATGACCAGTGGCACCACGACCGGAGGCGAGCGTCGCGGCCGCCACCCGATGCCCGACCTGCGTCTCTATCGCGCTGCGGCGCTCGCCGGCTTGCGACAATTCGTGCTGCCGGACCGGCATGACATCCGCATCGTGTCGCTCATACCGCCGGTGCAGCAGCGACCCGAATCGTCGCTGGCCCAGATGGTCGCCTGGGCGCTCGAAGCGTTCGGCGCGCCCGGAAGTGTCGTCTGTGCCGGCGACGATCGCTTCGACTTCGACGCCGGCGCCGCGGCGTTGCGGCGCAGCGAAGCCGACGGCGCGCCGGTCTGCATCATGACCACAACTGCCGGTCTGTTGCGGTTCCTGGACCATTGCGACAGACGCGGCTGGACCTTCCGGTTGCCGCACGGCAGTCGGTTGATGGACACCGGCGGCACCAAGGGTGCGCCGCGCGTCCTGTCCCGCCAGGGTCTGTTGCACGGGTGTTGGAGCGCGTTCGCGATCCCCGGCTATTTCGTCGTCAACGAGTACGGCATGGCCGAACTGTCGTCGCAGTTCTACGACAACGTCGTTCGCGACCGGTACCACGGGCTGGCAACGCGCCGGGCCAAGACCAGCCCACCGTGGCTGCGCACCCGCGTGCTCGACCCGGCAACCTTAAGAGAAGTCCCGGACGGCGATCCGGGGGTTCTTTGTCATACCGATCTGGCGAACGCCGGCACCGCGCTGAGCGTACTCACCGAAGACCTGGGTCGCCTGACCGCGGACGGTCTTGAAATCACGGGTCGGGTTGCGGGTGCCGAGGCACGGGGATGTTCGCTGGCCCTGGCTGAGTTCGTTTCTTGAGGAGGGTTTACCTCCCTTACCGCGCCCGCAAACGGGGGGCCGGGCGGCGGGGTAGATCGGACTCCACTTGTCGCCTCCCCGTCGATAGGCATTGCCACGACCCTCCGCTATGCTGCGCCCGTGCCTGTCTGCGTGCCGGCATATCACCTGCCGGGACTCGGCGAAGATATCGCAACCGAGGTCCGGCGCGTGAACGACATCGAGGTCGAGCTCGCTCAGCTCGGCCCCGATGACCTGCGCCGGGCGGTCGCCGCGGCGCGGATGACGGCGGAGCGCTGGCTGCGACAGCAGTCGATCGAAGCAATCCTCGAAACGCTCGACGAGGTCGTCGGCCGCTGGCTCTCTACCGGATACCACCTGCGGCAGGCGGTCGACGAAGTTCTGCCCATGGCCACGGGCTTCTCGCGCGCGGCCGTACGCGAGGGCTTCCCGTTGCTGATGTTGCCGCTGCGGGCGGCGCCACTGCGGGCGTTACTCGATGCCGAACTCGGCGACTGCCGCGTCCTTGACCAGGCCCGCCGCGGCCGGCGCGCCGTCGGCCCTCTCGCGATCACCCACGTGCTGTCGGGTAACATTCCCGGACTCGCCGCCCTGCCCATGCTGGCGACCCTCGCGCTCAAGTCGGCCGCCATCGTCAAGCCGGCCGCGGGCGACCCCGTCTTCCCTGCCCTCCTCGCTTCCTCCATCGCCGAGGTCAGCGAGGGTTTGGGCCGCTGTATCGTGGTGGCTCCCTGGACCGGTGGCAACTCGGCCCTCGAAGAAGTTGCCTTCCGCGACGTCGACCTCGTCGTCGCATCGGGTGGGGACGCAGCGATCGCCTCGATCGCCGGGCGCGTCTCCGGCCGATTCATCGGCTACGGCCACAAGATGAGTGTGGCGGCGATCGGCAAGGAGAGGCTGGTCGACGCATCCGCCCTGCGCGGCCTGGCACAGCGCCTCGCCTACGACGTTTCGCTCTGGGATCAGCAGGGCTGCCTGTCGCCGCAGGCGTGCTACATCGAGTCCGGCGGCGTGGCCAGTCCCGTGCGGTTCGCCGAACATCTCGCACACGCACTCGCCGAGCTGGCGCGCGAACTGCCGCCCCGTGTCCAGACCCTCGACGACAAGGCCGCCGTGCTGCGTTTTCGGCAGGAGGCCGAGTGGCGCGCGGATCAGGGAGTACGGGTGTACGCCAGCCCGGACAGCGCGGACTGGACCGTCACGGTCGAGCCCGGGCCGGACCTCGTACCGACGTGCCTCAATCGCTGTCTGCGGCTCAAGGTCGTACCCAGCCTCAACGAGGTCGGCCCGGCCCTGGTGGCACACCGGCGTCACCTCGAAGCGGCCGGGCTGGCGGTGGGCCTCGAACGAGTGCAGCCGATCGTCGACATGTTGTCCGCGTGCGGTATCCATCGCGTCTGTCCGATCGGGACCATGCAGCAACCGCCGCTGTCCTGGGTGCAGGGGGGGCGGCCGCGCATCGGCGACTGGGTCGAGTGGATGGCCGTCGAGGGTGGGCTCGATGCCTGAGCGGGCACCGTGGCGAGGCACGGCGACCGACATCGCAATGGACGAGGTCTCTCGCCTGCGCGGCGACTTCGTCCGTCATGTTTGTCAGACGTCGCCGCAACCGCTCGGTCTCGTTGTGAGTCGAGCGAGCGGCTGCGCCATTCGGGATCACGAGGGCCGCGCCTACCTCGATCTGCTCGCCGGCATGGGGGTGGCAAACATCGGCCACGCGCATCCCGAAGTCGTTGCGGCCATCGAGCGCCAGGTTCGCGACTATCTGCACGTCGCCGTGTACGGCGAAATGGTGCAGCGGCCGCAGGTCGAGTTGGCGCGCCGACTGGCCGAGGTCGCCCCGGGGACGCTCGACGTCGTCTACTTCACCAACAGCGGTACGGAAGCCATCGAAGGTGCGCTGAAGACGGCGAGGAAGTTTACCGGCCGGTCTGGGCTCGTCGCTTTCGAGGGCTCGTTTCACGGCGATACGTGCGGAGCGCTGTCGATCGGCGGAAACCGGACTTACCGGGTGCCGTTCGAGCCTCTCCTGCCGGGGGTGAAGTTCCTGCCGTTTGGGGAAGTCGACGGGCTCGACCGCATCGACACCGCGGTAGCGGCCGTGGTGGTCGAGCCCATACAGGGCGAGGGCGGGGTTCGCATCCCGCCGCCCGAGTTCCTTCCGGCGCTGCGGCGCAGGTGCGACACCGTGGGCGCGATGCTCGTTATCGATGAAGTGATCACCGGATTCGGGCGCACCGGGAAGCTGTTCGCGGTCGAGCACTGGGGAGTCGAGCCCGACCTTCTCGTGCTGGCGAAGGCGCTCGGCGGAGGCATGCCGCTCGGCGCCTTTGTCGGCCGTGCGGCGACGATGGCGACTCTGCAGCACGATCCGCCGCTGGCGCACGTGACCACGTTCGGAGGACATCCCGTGAGCTGTGCGGCGGGCCTGGCGGCGTTCGAGGTGCTCGTGCGCGACGATCTTCCCGCCCGGGCAGCGCAATTGGGGCAGGCTTGGCTGGCGGTGCTGCGCGGCATGTGCGGAGAGCGGTTGTCGTCGGTGCGCGGCCTCGGGCTGCTGCTCGCGTTGGAGTTTTCGACGCCGGAGGTCACCCGCCGGTTCGTCGCCGAGTGCCTGAAGCGCGGCCTGATCCTGAACTGGACCCTGCACCGCGACACGGTGGTGCGGCTTGCCCCGCCCCTTACGATCGGTGCCTCCGAGATCGAGCAGGCGACCGCAGCGATGCGAGAAGCTCTGGCGGTTCTCTGAGGCGGATCGGGCAGCGCGGCAGTGAACTGGCTCTACGTTCATCCGGCGGTCGGAGCTATCGTCGTCGTGCTCATGTTCTACACGGGCGGTATCGGCCTGCGGTCGCGCACCGACCCGCGTCACCGCAGGGCGTTGCTGGCGAGGCACGCACGCCTCGGGCCGCTCCTGTTCGTGCTGATGCTCGCCTCGTGGCTTGGCGGGGTGGCGTCCACCTGGCTCGGGCGTTCCAACCTGGAGATCTTTCGCACCACGCACTTTCGGATGGGGACGGTACTCATCGTTGCGGTGACCGGTGCCTATCTGACCTCGCGGCGAATGCACCTGCCGAGTCTGCGCGCCGCGCACCCCTGGTTGGGTGCCGCGGCCATGCTGCTCGCGGCCGCCCAGGCCTTCTTCGGCCTGCAGATCGCCCCGTGAAACCGGTGGGGCGGCATCTCACCTTATCGCGAGGAACCTCCGGCGCCGCCGTGGGCCCGACGGCCGGCGGCGGCAATCTAGACTCCGAACGAAAAGCTCCCGGCCTTCACGCGCTCCCCGTGGCCGCCCGGCTCGCCTTCCGTTACTATCGCCCGCGCGGGCGGATTTGCATCCGTTGACAAGTAGCAAGAGGAGTACGCATGGCCGACCCCACACCCACCCATGGCGCCGCCGCCGACCCACCGGAAACCATCGCCATCCGCCAGGGAGAGGACTTCGACCGCGGGCGTCTCGCGGCATATCTGGGCGGCAAGCTGCCACAAGCCGAAGCACCGCTCGAGGTGGTCCAGTTCTCCGGCGGGCACGCCAACCTCACCTACCTCCTGCGCTACGGCACCACGGAGTATGTCCTGCGCCGCCCGCCGCTCGGTCCGGTGGCGCCCAAATCGCACGACATGGGCCGCGAGTTCCGGGTCCTGTCCGTCCTCCACAAGGGCTACCCGTATGCACCGCGCGCTTTCGTCTTCTGCGATGACCCGAGCATCATCGGCGCCGCGTTCTTCGTCATGGAACGGCGCCGCGGCGTAGTGATCCGCCGGACGATCCCGGAGGAGTTCGGCGGCGGACGCGATGCCGCCGTAAACCGACGCATCGGTGAAGTCATGATCGACGTCCTTGCCGATCTGCACGACGTCGATCCGCACGCCATCGGCCTTGGCGACCTCGGCAAACCCGAGGGTTTCTTGAAACGGCAGGTGGACGGCTGGGCGGAACGCTATCGGCGCGCCCAGACGCGAGAGATCGTCGTCGAGGGCGAAGTCATCAGTTGGCTGCGGGAAAACCTGCCCGCGTCGCCGGCGCCGACGCTCCTCCATAACGACTGGCGGTTGGACAACATGATGTACGCCGCCAACGACCCGGGGCGGTGCGAGGCCGTGTTCGACTGGGACATGTGTACGATCGGCGATCCGCTGGCCGACCTCGGCACGTTGCTCTCGGCGTGGATCGAAGCGAGCGAAGCGCCACCCGGAACCGGCCAGGTCGGCATGCCGTCGAACGTCCCGGGCTTCCTTACCCGCCAGGAGGCGGTGGACCGCTACTGCCGGCGGCGCAACCTCGACCCGGCGGCCGTCCCGTACTACTACGTCTTCGGCCTCTACAAGATCGGCGTCGTGCTGCAGCAGATCTATTACCGCTACCACCTCGGTCAGACCCAGGACGAGCGCTTCGCGAACTTCGAGCAAAGCGCCGAGATGCTCTTCTGGCGGGCCCGCGAACGCAGCGAGACAAAGGCGATCTGAGCTCATGGCACTGACGATCCACGACTTGCAAACGCCCGCCCTCCTGATCGACAGCGAGGCGCTGGACCACAACCTCACGACGATGGCCGAGGCCCTTCCCGGGGCCCGGATGCGTCCTCACGTCAAGGCGCACAAGTGCACACAGCTCGCCCGCCGGCAGGCGGCAGTGGGGCACCTGACGTTCACCTGCGCGACAATCCGCGAAGTGGAAGGCATGGCCGAGGCTGGCCTCGGCGACGACTTGCTGCTCGCCAACGAAGTAATCGACGCGCGCCGGCTCGGCGCCTTGAACGCGCGGGTCACCGTGGCGGTAGACAGCGACGCCACCATCGCCGCGGCGGCGGCCGGCGGCGTGCGCGAGGTGCTTATCGACGTCAATGTCGGTCTACCGCGCTGCGGCTGCATGCCCGACGACGCCGGTCGGCTCGCCGAGCGGGCCCGGCGAGCCGGGCTCGGGGTGCGCGGCGTGATGGGCTACGAGGGCCATGTGGTCGGGCTCGAAGACCGGACGCTGCGCGAACAGATGTGCGCCCAGAGCATGGAACTGCTCCTGCAGGCGCACCGCGAGGTCGGCGGCGACATCGTCTCCGCCGGCGGCACCGGCACCTACGACTGCAACACCTGGGCAAACGAGATTCAGGCCGGCTCGTACGCCTTGATGGATACCGCCTATGCGAAACTCGGTCTGCCGTTCCGGCAGGCGTTGTGCGTTTTCGCCACGGCGATCTCCGTCACCCCGGCTTTCGCGGTCGCCGACTGCGGACTGAAGGCTCTCGGGATGGACCACGGCAACCCGGTCGTGGACGACGGGCAGACGCTATTCTGCTCGGACGAGCACATCACGTTCATTCCGAACAAGACCCTGCAGGTGGGCGACCGGGTCCGCGTGTGGCCGGCGCACATCGACCCCACCGTGGCCTATCACGAGCGCATGCACGTGATCGCGGGCGACCACGTGCTGGAGACCTGGCCGGTCGATCTGCGTGGCTGGTGACCGGCCGGAGTTGATTTACGAATTCCGTGTTCGATCGCATGGTGCGAAGAATTTCGGAATGCGGATTTCGGATTGCGGACGACGGATTCATGAGTTCCGCAATCCGCATTCCGCAATCCGCAATGGGTTGCGGGCGTCAGCCCGCGCTAGAGGGCGACCGGCAACCTCGATTGCAACGCCGGCGTGAACCCGGAATACTTCCGCCCTTGCGTCGATTTTATGCGCCCGCGCGGCGGGCCTCAGGAGAACCGGCATGAAGACTTACGATATTGCCCTCATCGGCGGCGACGGCACCGGACCGGAAGTGGCTCGCGAGGCGGTCAAGGTGATCGGCGTGGCAGCGCGCAAGTTCGACTTCAAGGTGAACTGGACGCCCTACGACTTCGGCGGCGACCGCTACTTACGCACCGGGGAGGTGCTGCCCGACAGCGCGGTTGAGGAACTGCGCAAGTTCCCGGCGATCCTGCTGGGCGCGATCGGCCACCCCGACGTCAAGCCCGGCATTCTCGAAAAGGGCATCCTGCTGCGGCTGCGCTTCGAGCTCGAGCAGTACATCAACCTGCGGCCGGTGAAGCTCTACGATCAGCGCTTCTGTCCACTGAAGGACAAGACACCGGAGGACATCGATTTCGTCGTCGTGCGCGAGAACAACGAAGGCCTCTACACCGGCGCCGGCGGCTTCGTGTTCAAGGGCACGCCCAACGAGGTCGCCGTGCAGGAAAGCATCAATACCCGGCGCGGCGTCGAACGCTGCCTGCGCTTTGCGTTCGAGTTCACACGCAAACGCAACCGCCGCAAGAAGCTCACCCTCTGTGGAAAGACCAATGTCCTGACCTACGCATTCGATCTGTGGGAACGCGCCTTCCACGAGATCGGAGCACGCGACTATGCCGACATCGACCGCGATTACGCCCACGTCGACGCCACGACGATGTGGTTCGTGAAGAACCCGGAGTGGTTCGACGTGATCGTCACCGACAACATGTTCGGCGACATCATCACAGATCTGGGAGCGATGGTGCAGGGCGGCATGGGCATCGCGGCGGGCGGCAACATCAACCCGCAGGGGACCAGCATGTTCGAGCCGATCGGCGGCAGCGCGCCGAAGTACACCGGCAAGAACGTCATCAACCCGCTGGCCGCTATCTGTGCCGGCCAGATGATGCTCGACTTCCTCGGCGAGACGGCGGCCGCGGAGGCCATCGAGGCGGCGGTCATCAAAGTCGTGCGCGAGAAGATCAAGGACCTCGCCGCCGGCAAGATGGGCCACGCCACCACCGAGGTCGGGGATCTCGTAGCGTCGACGCTGTAGAGAAAGCCCCGTGCAGAATCAGCGCCGCGCCGGTTCGTCGACCGCCGCGGCGGCCGTTCCGCCCCGCGGTGCGCCGGACGGAAACGCCAGGCGTACCTAAGTAGTGATGGGCACAATTACGGCGACGTATTCCGTACGACGCTTTCCGTTCGCCCCGAGTAGCCCCGTTTTCT